>JAOZMQ010000399.1 GCA_029934195.1 Candidatus Cloacimonadota bacterium
AGAAGCGATATTTATGTAGCCCAATGCGTTAGCGTTGGGTAAAGAAAAAAGAGAATCAAGCTACAGAGTAGCGACAAAAAAAAGAAAATTTAGAAAAAGTTAGTTTTCGTTCAAGCACTATATAGAACAATTTACGATCTTGAATGCAAAATTTTCAAGAATAAATAAAGGAGATAGAATGAAAAAATATATATTTATGGTAGCATTTATTTTGATTATTGGAGAAATATTTTGTTTTGGTGCGTTTAATCTCACAAACGGACGAAATCATCCGGAATTAGAATGGAAAGAAATAGAATCAGAACATCTTAGAATTGTTTATAGTACTGCACTAAAAGAAATTGCAATGGAATCGATTGTGATTGGCGAAGCTTCTTACGAGTCATTATCAAAATCATATAGAGTTAAACCGGACAAGAAATTTAATATTTATATTTCTGATCAAGATAAAATTGCAAATGGAGCTTCCGTATTCGACCATTACATTTTTGTTTATGTCAATCAAAATGATTTCATGAGATTTTTTTCCGGTAATGATAATTTTCTTAGAAAAGTTATTAGTCACGAAATGTCTCATCATTTTCTCTTTTATGCAACATCTGATTGGCTTACAAGATATTTACCTTTAGTTACAGCAGGTAAATATCCACGAGATTTAAACGAAGGTTTCGCTCAATTTTATAGTGGAGAACCTTGGGGAATAAATCGAGGAGATAAATATCTTAGAAACGCTGTTTATTCAAATGATCTCGGATATGAAAGTGGAAAAGTCGGATCATCTGGACTTGTTTATGGGAAAGGATTTTCAATGGTTCGATATCTTTTTACATTTTATGGTGAAGAAAAAATAGCCGAGTGGTTTAGTTATCGGGATAAGAAAACAAAATTATTTGAATTCAAAAAGGGGTTCAAGAAAGTTTTTGAAAAGGATTTTAGCGAATTTGAAGAAGAATGGAGACGATATATTTATACATATTATTATGGAAAAGCATATCAATTAAAACAAGATAATGGAGACAATTTTCAGAATACTTTAAATGATTTTAGCAAATTTAAAACAGATTTTTACTCTTTTTCCAATTTAAAATTTCAACCAAATAACCAAGTTCTCTTCACAGGAAAGAAAGACAAAAATCAACAATATTTTGATTTTATGATAGGAGAAATTAATCCGGATTCTCTCTTGAAAAAAAGAATTCATTTCAAGTCTTTAAAAACTATAATTCATAGGAAAATTAGTATTTATTCTATGGATAGAAAATCAGAGAATGTTGTTTATGCGTGTTTTTCAAGGCAAAAATATTCCTCACTAATACCAACTATTTTCAAATATAATATAGCAAACGAAAAAACAAAAGAAGTTACTACGGGTAATTTTCCTCAAATTATGGATAATGGAAGTATCATTTTTCAGATTATTGATTTAGCGGGAAACTATCTTCGAGAGATTGATAAAAATGGAAATATTCAAACATTAATTTCTTATCCAAAAAATAATTATATCGCAAATATTTCTTTAAATCTACATCAAAATAAATTAGCTGTTTCACTTTTTAATGAACACAATAAATTTATTACTAAAATTTATGATTTATCTTCTATGTCAGAAATTTATTCAAATGAGACAGAATTTTGCATTACTGAATTTTTTTGGGAAAAAGATGATACAGTCTTTCTATTTTCAGAATCGAAAAATCAAGATCCAATATTGGTAAAACTCGATTTGAAAGACGATTCTTTAATTGAATATCAGTCTCCACTATTTGGCTTTTACCCTGCAAAAATTTCTCTACAAAATGATTCTCTTAAAGTACAAGTTCTTGCTGAAATGAATAGAAAAAAATTGCTCATTGGTGAAATATCTCTGTCTGAAAAAAAGACAAAGCTTTCAAAAATTGATGCACCAAATTTCTATTCTAAATGGATTAATGCTAAATATTCTCATCCGATTAATTATAAAAATAAAAAAGTTGAGATGTCAGAACCGATTAAATATAATTCTTTAATGAATACGAAATTTAGGATGCTTTTATTGCTTCCTTTACCGGAATCTCTTTTAGGCTCAACTATTTTTTCGGAAGCACTTGGAAAGCATTTCGTTGTAGCTTCTGTTAATATTCCTTACGAATCTAATAAACATTTAATGTATAATATCAGTTATATCAACAAATGTTTTACTCCAACAATTACTCTTTCAAATTCACAATATGAAATTTATTCGGGAATATATGACCATAAGTTATATTACCACAAAGTCAGAGAAATATCTTCAATTATGACCTTTCCAAATTTAATTAATAAGACATTTTGGTCATTTATTTATGGAATTGAGTCTAATTATTGCGATTATAAAATTGATGACCAAGAATATAAATATTTTGAAAATAATTATGAACTTACAGCTTCTGCATTTTCAAGGTTATCATATAACCTACCATATTTAAATTCTAAAATTCATCCAATTAGAAATTTAAGTTTTGGAACCAAAATCACAAAATCTTTAGACTTTCTTTCTAATGATATGAATTTTGAAAAAATGAATATTGAAACCGATTTGTCTTTCGCACCATTTTATTCATTTTCAACAAATTCATTCCTTAAAACTATAAACTTTAGAAATATTGCCTATTATGAGAAAATTTTTGGAAATTATTCAATTCAAACTTCTCCTGGAATAGGAAATGAAGCGGTCTTGAATTTTAATGGTATTGGGTTTTCAGGAAGACATTTTCTACGTGGATATGAAAAATCAGAGTATGAAAATCTTAACACTATTTTAGGCGATGAGATTATTTTGATTCAAAATGAAGTTTGGCTAAAATTATCTGATAATCTTAATTTCAAAATAAATTGGCAAAATCCATTGATTGCTGTTAAATATCTTGGAGTTGGCTTTTGGATAGATTATACTAAAATTAATCAGAAGAATATTTCATCAGAAATTAATACTTATGGTGGTGAAACTAAAACAAATATTGAAATATTTGGTGTCTCTACTATCCATAAAATGGGAACCGCTTATAATTTTGATCATAAAAAAATTGGATTTTATTACAATGTTTCTATTCCAATTGACCTTAATATTTAAATGAATCCTGAGATTAGGATTTGAACGAAAAGGAATTTTTTAACCATGAAGAATAGAAGTTTCTGAAAAAAGATTAATTGGGAAATCATTTATTCTTCAGCTTCATAGAAGCGATATCTATGT
>JAOZMQ010000400.1 GCA_029934195.1 Candidatus Cloacimonadota bacterium
ATCAATTTTTGTATTGTCCTTTTTGATGTCGCTACTCTGTAGCTTGGTAAATTTGTATTCCTTTTTATTTGTTTGTCCCCAATTGCTTAATTGCATCTCTCATACTTAAAGGATCGACATATAAAGTTTTTTGATTTTTGTAGATAACGTATCCAACCGGACTTCCTTTAGGCTTTCTTACATATCGGATTTGCGTGTAATCTACTGGAACATTTGAGGATTTTTTTGCTTTACTATAATATGCAGCAATTCTGCAACAAATAAATTTCAAATCATCGGGAAGTTCTTTTCTTTCCAGATTTCTCAAAATTAAATGAGTTCCTCTGAAAATTCTAGTATGAAACCACCAATCATTTGGTTTACTAAATCTGGTTGTTAATTGATCGTTTTCGGTAGAAGTTCTTCCAATATAAATTTCCCAAGAATCATTGATTACTATTTTTTTGAATCCTTTGGAAGCTTTCTTTTTTGTTTTAAGATTTTGGGGATTTTTTTTATTGATTTCCTTAATTTCTATATAAGAGTCAATTTCCTCAATATCAAAAATTTCCTTTTCAAAATGATCAATTTCCTTGTTTGTAATTTCTATTTGTTCAGCAATTTTAATTTTTCCATCGCGAGCTTTTCGATATTTTTTAAAATAATATTCAATATTTTGTTTGGAATTTTTATCTGCAAAAATTGGAATTTCAATAATAGGAAATTCATCAGAATAGTAATTTGTTAAAGATATTTTAGTCTGTCCTTTTTTGATAGAATTAAAGTTGGCTTTGAGTAATTCTGCCCATTCTTTCCATTTTTGCATTTCTTCTGCAATTGAAAAATCTGCGTCTAATTTCGATAATTTCTTTTTTTTACGTTTGATTATTTTCTCAATCTGTAAGATTTTCTGTTTCTTAATTTGTTCCGTTTTATTTAAAAGAATTTCTTCAAAAAGAGCTTCAAATAAAGAATTCATTGAAGTAAAAGAGCTTCCTTTTTCAGAGACTATATTTTCTTCCAATTTTAAATTCTTGCTAATTTTAATTGGATAAACAATTTCATCTGCAATATTTTTGAAATCAGTTTGCGGTGGGCAATATTCTAAAGATGGAAGTATTTGTCGTTGAGTATTTTCTGCAAAACTAATTCTCCGTAAGGAATCTATGATCGTGTTTTTTTTGCTGATTTCAGAAGAAAGAATTAGATTTTGATAATGAGGAATTAGCTCACAAATTAAGTTAAAAGATTCCAATTGGTTATAGATATTGATTTTTCGAAATTGCATTGATAAAATTCTGTCTTCATTAACAATTTTTATACTAATAAGACGTGAATTAATAAGTTTTCCATTAATTGCAGTTAAATTTCCAGCGAGCTTGAAAGGCAATAAATCCATTTTCGAAAGAAAAACGAAACTATCATTTGAGGAAAAATTTATATTGAGAGAAAATTTAGTTCTCCTGAAAACTATTCGATATTGATCCTCAAATTTTTGAATTTCTTGAAAAATCAATTTGTCTTTTTGTTCGATAATTTCTTTCAAAGGATTGAATTCTTCAACCCAACGGTTAAGATATTTAAATTTCATTCTTTCTCTATAATATATTAAGAATTTGTATTTGAAGTCTTCACAAAAGAGAAAAGCTTATTACTTAATTTTTTTTAACGATACGACAATTTCATATTGATTTGGTGGCTTGTCCCAAATTTGTTTTTTAAAATAATCCATTGGGTTTTCAGTAATTTCTTTTTCGGACACTTCTTTGAATTCATTTTCTCCGGTTATGATCCAGAATTTCTTTTCTTGAACTACTTTTTTTTTTGTTTCTTTTGGGGTAATATCTTTTTTAGCCATAATTTCTCCAACGATTTTGTATTTGGGATGTTTTTCAACAAATTGAACCAAATCTTCTAATTTGATTGATTGATAATATAATGGACATTTTTTTTTGCATTTTAATGCACAAACAAAAACACTGTTAAATTGTTTTGTTTTAGGACAAACAATGCTGATGTCATCAGATTTATTGTCTTTCTGAATTCTACTTTCTCGAATTAAATTAAGGAGTATGTTTCCAGACATTTTTTTAATTTATCTCTATTATCATTAGAGAGCTTAAATAAAGGGAGACGGAATTCTAAATCTATCATTCCCATAAGATTAAGAGCTTCTTTTACTGGAATTGGATTTGTTTCTATAAACAGAATTTTATTTATAGCAAGTAATTCTTGGTGATAATGACGTGCCATATCGTAACGATTAATTAGACAAGAAATTATTAATTGATGAACTCTATCCGGTAAAATATTAGCTGTCACGGAAATTGCACCTTTTGCTCCGCAAGCCATTAATGGAAAATTAAGAGCATCTTCTCCGGACATAACTGAAAACAATTCCGGAGCATCTTTAATGATTTTGGAAGCTTGGAAAATGTCACCACTTGCTTCTTTAATCGCGACAATATTCTCAAATTCATGAGCTAATCTTAGTGTTGTTTCAGCTTGAATATTGATTCCTGTTCTGCTGGGGACATTATAAATTACGATTGGAATATCACATTTTGTAGCTACTTCTTTAAAGTAATGATACATTCCATTTTGAGTTGGTTTATTATAATATGGAGTTATAATGAGAGCAGAATCAGCTCCTAATTTTTTTGCTTTATTTGTGGCATCAATGGTCTTTTCTAAATTATTTGTTCCGGTTCCAACCATAACTGGAACACGGTTATCAATTTTTTTTATGCAAAACGTTAACAATTCATTTTTTTCAATTTCTGAAAAACTTGGAGCTTCTCCGGTTGTACCACAAAGTAAAATTCCATCTGTATTGTTTTCAATCTGAAATTCTATTAATTTTTCCAAAGAATCATAGTCAATTTTGTTATTTTTAAATGGTGTTACAAGGGCAACATAAGAACCTTTTATCATATAATTTCCTTATAATTTTGTGAGAGAATCGACTATTTTTTATTTACAATTGTAAGGTTTAAAAATTTCTCTCAAAGTTAATAAATAATTTTTTTTGTATTTAGATTTTACTTTACTCTCAAAAAATGTGTTTATTTCTTTAAAGATATTAAAATTGTCAAGTTTCTTTATTTGCATCTTTTTTGGGTGTAGAAAAAGAGGAAAATATAATTTTTTTGTGTAATTCTCTTCTATTTGATTGTGAAAACTCACCAAATCAGTTGTTTTCACTATTCTAAAGCGAAAATA
>JAOZMQ010000401.1 GCA_029934195.1 Candidatus Cloacimonadota bacterium
ACACAGCGGAAACTTTACACGCAAGAATTCAAGTGCAAGAACATAAAATTTACCCAGAAGCAATTTTGAAAATAACAAAAAAAACTTATAATAATATATGAGTTCAACGATAAAAAGTTGAGTTTCTTGTTTGAGTTCACAGCTTTAGCGTGCTTTTTTTTATAAAGCAACCCTCCCCTTTTTTTCTCTGGGAACACCGAGCTCCAGCTCGGTATAAAAAAATTACAATCAACAAAATAAGTGGTTTACAATCAACATTTTTTGTTGACTGAAATCTAAACGGATTGGTGCAATTTCTAAAAATACACGCTAAAGCTGTGAACTCCAAAACAACTTGACCTCATTACATTCTTTCGGTATAATCTTTAACTTGAAACCGTGAGAATTTAACGGCAATTTGCCCAAATTCTCACGGATTCAGGTTTAAGAGAAAAACCTCCGTTTTGAAAAAATAAAAAACTTTTAAAATATAACAAAGAGAAGTTATAAGTGCATACTGGAATCAATATATTAGAAAATGAAATGATTGAACAATATCCTGATGTTTTAGAAATATTACTTCGGGATCATACCACGCAAAAAAATATTTTTTGGGCTACTGACAATTACGAACATTTAGGAGAACCCTATAACTCCAATTCCCAAATTTTGTATGATTTAATCACAGGAGATAATGGCAATATAATTATGGCACGAGTAAAAAAAGACAAAAATCTTCAACTGTCGAGAGTAAAAAATATGGCAGAAGTATTTACTCCTTCTTGGGTTTGTAATGCCCAAAATAATTTAATTGATAAATCGTGGTTTGGTAGAGAAAATGTTTTCAATATTGAAATTATAAAACCAAACGGTACTAAATCTTGGAAAGTTAATAAAAATAAAATCACATTTCCAAAAGGTAAAAATTGGATGGATTATTTGCTCGTTACAAGGCTTGAAATTACTTGTGGTGAAGCTCCGTATATTACAAGTCGTTATGATGCTACAACCGGTGAATTTATTCCTATAAAAAAGCGTATTGGATTTTTAGACCGTCAATTAAGGGTAATTAATGAAAATGTTGATTCTTCCGATGAATGGCTTAAAGCTGCCGAAACAGCTTATAAAAATTCTTATGGTTTTGAATGGCAGGGTGATAGTTTGTTAATTGCACGCGAATCAATGCTTATCACATTTATAGAAAATTATACTTATAAATTCAAGAAAGAGCCTTTGCTTAAATCTATTCAATACATAGCTTACATAATTTCTTGGAACGTTTGGCAAATGGACGGTTTGAAAGGTGTTATTCCATTATCTTGCGGTGAGAAAAAAACTAAAACAGTAAACCTATTTGGAGAAGAAGAAACCGAAACCTCTTTTTGCTCTGGATGTGCCAATGATAATATGTTTGAACATAATGGTATTTATTGTTTGATAATGGATTGGTGGAGCAAAGACAAGAATACAGGGGAAAAAGGGGAAAAGATAAGATTGGTTGACCTAATGAAAAATTAATTTTTAGCAACTTATGGCAAATAACATTCAAATTAATATAGAAATATTAGAGGGTTTAATCATTGGAAGAGTTGATCCACAAATCTATGCGTTCACAACTGAAACAATTCCTAATTATTTAAAGGTAGGGGACACATACAGACCTTTACAGACAAGACTCAATGAATGGAAAAAACACTTCCCTAATTTAGAAAAAAAGTTTCAAGAGATTGCAAAAGTTGATGAAGAAACATTTTTTAGAGATTATGCTGTTCATAAATACTTAGAAAATGAAATCCAAAAGTCTCGTTTAATGCCTGATTCATTAAATACAATTCCTTATTACTCAAACGAGTTTTTTAAAGACACAAAAACTGAAGACTTAGATAATGCAATTATTGATATTAAAGATTGCCATGATAATAATGATTCAAAATATCAATTTTACAAATTTGAAGACAGTCATATTCCAATTAATTATACATACAAAAGAGAAGAAAAATATAAACCAAGACCTAATCAAAAGGAGACAATTAAAAGGTTCAAAAAGGCAATTAAAAAAGGTAGAACTAATTTGTTGATGTATGCTGTAATGCGTTTTGGTAAATCTTTTACGTCTATATGTTGTGCATTAGAAATGAAAGCAAAAATTGTATTAATAGTTTCCGCAAAAGCTGACGTAAAAGAAGAATGGAAAAAGACTGTTGAAAGCCATAAAAAATTTGATAGATTTACTTTTTTAGATAGCAATTCACTTTTAAAAAGTGATACTATTATTAAAGAAAAAACTGAAGCAAATGAAAAAATCGCTTTATTTTTGACTCTTCAAGATCTTCAAGGCGAAAAAATAAAATCTAAACATAAAGAAGTTTTTGAGAATCAAATTGATTTATTGCTTATTGATGAGACGCATTTTGGTGCTAGGGCTATAGAATATGGTAAGGTTTTAAATGACTTTAACGCCAAAGAAAAAAAGTGTGAATTAAAGCTGAATGATAATACAATAGACGAATTAGACACAACTACCAAGACAATAAACTCTAAAGTTCGTATTCATCTTTCTGGCACGCCTTATCGTATTTTGATGAATAGTGAATTTACAAAAGACGATATAATAGCTTTTTATCAGTTCACAAATATAGCCGAAGACCAAAAATATTGGAATGAAAAAAATCTAACAAAAGATAATGTAAAAGAATGGGATAACCCTTATTTTGGGTTTCCACAAATGATAAGATTCGCATTTAATCCAAATGAATCTTCTAGAAAAAGAATGGAAGAAATAAAAAAGAAAGGTGTGACTTATGCTTTTTCTGAATTATTAAAACCTAAATCTATACTTAAAGACAAAGAGAACCACTTACACAAAAAATTTAACTATGAAAAAGAAATCATTGATTTGCTTAATGTAATTGATGGCTCAAAGGAAGACGACAATTTATTAGGTTTTTTAGATTACGAAAAGTTAAAAGAAGGTAAAATGTGCCGACATATTGTTTGTGTTTTACCTTATAGAGCCTCTTGCGATGCGTTTGAAGAATTAATAAAATCCAAAAAATTCAAAAATTTAAGTTCTTATGAAGTAATTAACATTTCTGGTGTTGAAAATGAAAAGCTTTACAAAAATACGAACTCAGTAAAAGACAAAATTAGTAAATGTGAAAGTGAAAACAAAAAAACTATCACTTTAACTGTTAATAGAATGCTTACAGGTAGTACT
>JAOZMQ010000402.1 GCA_029934195.1 Candidatus Cloacimonadota bacterium
AATGGATAAAGAAAGAGAGGGAGGGGCTAATTGGATTGGTTCCCTCCCTTTTTTTTCGAAAAAGTAGGACAGTGCTTCCAGCCTGTCAGCCGTCGCAAAGAGAGTTTAAAACCGAAAGTAGGACAGTGCTTCCAGCCTGTCAGCCGTCGCAAAGAGCACTTGAACCAGAGAGTTCTTACAAAATGATGGACAGCAAAATGATTCCAATTAGCCCGCTCGAAAAATAATAGCGTTTTTAAAAAGGCGTTCACAAACCCAGTGGTTTTGTCTGGGCTTGACCTAAAATAGATTTGAGACGTTTTAAATTGAACAACGCCCTAACGGGCAAAAAACTGAGGTATAATTATGAAAAAATGGATTTGTTTATTGGCACTGATCGCAACGGCGGGTTCCTCCTTTGCCTCCACCCTCCCCTTTGATGAGACGTTTGAAACGAATAGCCTCGGAAGCTCTATCGATGGCGTGAATGGCTGGACTGCGGGTGACACCAACGCCGCCGTTATCACAAACACAACCTATTCCGGAGGCGGTTCCAAGGCACTCGCCATCACGGAGACCACGGTCGTCAACACATTTACCAACACAGACACCCAAGCATGGGTCACCTTCTGGGCGAATCCAAACCCTGCAACGGAAGCGAACGGCACCCTAACCGATGCGTCCGCTGTCTTTTACGTCAGCACCAACGGCAACAAGCTGGTGGCATACAGCAACACCGTGCCGATCGAACTCAGTGCGACCGTTTCCAATGGGTGGAATAAATTTGAGACCTTTTGCGACTATTCTTCTCAGAAATGGAGCCTGAAACTCAACGGGGCTTTAGTGGTCGATGAATACGCTTTTTATAGTTCAAACAGTAGCCTGACGAGCCTTGAATTTACAGATCAAGCAACCAACGCCACACTGATTGTGGACTCCATTACAGCCACCGACCTCCCCTTCTTTTCGGTTGCCCCCGTCGAGCTTTCGCTCTCCGCCGACATCAATGTGACGGTAACGAACAGCGAAATTGTGATTACCAACAGTAGTGCGATACCGCTGACCTGTACGTTTGCCAATGCCCCCGCATGGCTGACCGTCCCCTCCCCCCTTGTGGTGGCACCTGGCACAGCGAGCAATCTGACCGTAAGTGCCGTGTACCCCTCGCAAACAAATCTGACTCAAAAAACCTTCACCGCGACCTATTCGCAAACCAACAAGTTTGTCGGCAACTCGGAATTTGAAACCTTTACGGTTGATTTTGCGGTCGGCGCCCGAATCATGCCGTTGCTTCCACCGGTCTTCACGGACGGCATCGGCGGAGTGGTCGACGGTGAATATGAACCCGGCGAAACCTTTACCGTCACCCTGACCAGCACCAATAACGGGGCGATTCCGGTCAGCAATATTGTCAACACCCTGACCCTACCCTCAGGATGGGGCAATCCTTCGCCCGCCTCGGATCTTTATGGTTTGATGCTCGTAGGCGATACTACCTCAACGACCTACACGGTGACGATCCCGGCAGGAACAGCAAATGGAAACTACACCTTCACAGTCGAAAACGCAGCCGATGGCTCTTCATGGAGCGACACCTTCACCATGGATGTGTACAATCGAGCCAACCCCTCCGCCACCACAAATGCCGTGACGATCTATGTGCCGGTGGGAGGAACGGCGAGTGAAAGCATCACCCTGACCAACGCGGGAAATGCCGCCACAACCTTTACGCTCAGTGATAATGGTTCTTGGCCTTTATCCTATCTGGTTTCCACACAGACCGCTTCTTTAGTCACGTTTCTTCCAGTATTTGATACGCCCGACACGAACACGACATTCATCGACTGGGAAGGAGACGACACCAACCTAACCGTCAGGGCTCCCATTGGTTTTAATTTTCCCTTCTATGGCGACTTCTACTCAGAATTTCAGGTGAACAGCTACGGAAATCTTTTATTATTAACGACTGAAGCTCTGATGCCCTATTGGGGAAATGTCATGTCCGACGCCGACAGTGTCCGCTACAAGAAAGAGGCGGATCGTCTGGTTGTGGCATGGAACAATGATGTAGAGGAAAATGAATTTCAGGCATGGCTCTACGCGGACGGACGCATCCGTTACGTGTATGACGGAGCTCTTGCAGATCACGATGAACGAGGGATCGGTTTGATGCATCTGTGGCATCGCGAATATATCCACCACACACCCGGGGCGCAAGAGAGCCTATTGTTCACGCCCTCACCGGAACCATGGGTCACCTATTCGCCGATCACCGGTACGCTGAACGAACAATCGGTACAGACAATCACCTATACCGCCGATGCTGCCGAACAGAAAGACGGCACGATCTATGTCTTCACAAACACCGTTACATGGGCAGACGGTAGCCCCGCCACCGAAGTGGTTGTCACCGTACAGGTGGGTGGAGACGCCAATGCGGGGATAGCTGTGGCAGACGTGTTCTTTAGCGGTCCAGCCGGATTTATTAGCGAAGCGAATATGACGCTGGTCAACACCGGCGACGTGGCTCTGATTTACAGGATTACCGACACCGGCGTGCGGGATGCTGGCTATGCATGGGAACGAATCCCACCCCCCTTCAACTGGGATGATTCAAACTGGGATACTCATTCTGGCGAGTTTGTTCCAACCGATACCGATGAGGGCTATAGCGACCTCATTCCGATTGGGTTCAATTTTTACTATTACGGGAATGTGTACACGCAACTTTCAATTGGAGTCAACGGTGCTGTTTCGCTTGGCAACGAACAACGACTCATGACGGCGACGTATATGGAAGATACAAACCCAGGAAAAGGGTCCGACAACCGCACATGGGAAAAAAGAATAAATACTCTCTCAGCGACAATGCCAAAAACCAACTGGATTGAAACCGCTGATACGCCCTCCATTCCCGACCCCGAGTTTATTGATATCCCAGACGAATTGATCGCGGCCTGCTGGCATGACTTCGTCTATGATCTCAACGCAAGCATCCGCTACTCGGGCAATGCGAATCAGTTGGTCATCAGCTGGGAAAACATGGCACATACTTTTGCGGGAGTTGACCAAACATTTCAGATGATTCTAAACCGGGATGGAACGATTATCTTCCAGTATGAATATTTAAACGGAAGCGATGTCTGGCCGGACGCAGTCGTGGGCCTTCGCGACGGCGGCGGAGCCTGGACAACGCCAGCTCACTTGCTGTTCCC
>JAOZMQ010000054.1 GCA_029934195.1 Candidatus Cloacimonadota bacterium
TTATGGTTACAAGCTTTCGTAGGTTTCTAACACAAGATTTTAATATGACCCCTTCTATTCACTTATTTACGAACGTTCAGGGTTCTCTATTTTTTTTGAACTTGCTCCGCAATGAATGTGATGCGAGAACATACAAAAATGGGAACGTAACCATCTTGGTTACAAACATGCAAATGAATGTGAAGCGAGAACAAAACCCTGAGATCGGGTATTCTGAAATTCTAAATTCAAGATAATCTATTCTTCTTGAACCCATTTTCTAAGAGTTTAAAAACAGTTTTTGTCAAAATACTAATTAAATTCAAACTTTTTTCTTGCATTATCAAAGATGATTTTTTTATTGTGCTTAAAAAAGTAATAAAATTTTGTAAGTAAAAATATTGGAGAGAATAATATGGGAAAATTTGCCGTAATTGGTTTAGGTAAATTTGGAACAACAATAGCTACAACGTTATTCGAAAGTGGTGCGGAAGTTATTGCAATAGATAATGATGAGCAATTAATTGAAGATATTAAAGGTCAAGTTACAGCTGCTGTAGCCTTAGATAGTACTAATGAAAGAGCTTTAAAACAAGCTGGTATTGCTGAAATGGATGCAGTCATTTTAGCAATCGGTAATAATATCGAAGTTAGTATCTTAACAAGTGTTCTTTTAAAAAAAATTGGAGTTACAAATATTCATGCAAAAGTTGATAGTAAATTACATGCCAGAATTCTTGAGATGCTTGGAATAAAAAATGTTGTTTTTCCAGAAGAGCAAATTGGTACACAATTAGCACATTCTCTACTTTCCAGTAACGTTTTAAATTATTACTCACTTGCTACCGGTCATACAATAGTTGAAATGCTTGTACCACAGAATTATGTTGGTAAAACTTTACAAGAAATTGCACTTCCTGCAGAGAAAAACATTCATGTTGTTGCTATCAAATATAACCTAATTACGGTTACAGAAGACGGAGAAAATCTTGTAGAAAAGAAAATAAATGATATGCCCGGTGCAAATGACATTATTAATGAAGGTGATGTCTTGATTCTTCTCGGTAGTGAATCAAATATTAATTCATTGATAGAACAAACTTCATCTAAAGGAAATAGAATATGAAAAATTCTTTTGTTGGGAAATTTCGGAACTTCCTTATTCTCATAGTTTTAATCTCAGTAATACAAGGGGTTTTAATTGTTCATACTTTTTCTACTGACAAGCTTTCTGAAGAAAAAAAGACAGATGTTATAAATATCATCTCTGCTTCAATAGGAAGCCAAATAGTTTTTCTTTTCATTTTTATTATTTATATCCCTGTAATTAGAAAAAAAATTTTTGTTGATATTCACAAAATAATAAAGGAAATTTCTAAAGGAAATTATCAAACTGACTTTGACTTTCAAACTATTGCAGATAAGAATGATAAATCTATTGCAGAAATAATACTTTCATTAAAAAAAATGTTATCAATGATTCAAAAATTTGAAAAAGCAAGAAAAGAAAAAATCATAGAACATAAAAATAGAATTTTGAAAATCTTACGTTTAACAGAAAATGGTTTTATGATAGTTACATTGGACGGTGAAATTAGGTTTATAAGCGATAATATCACTGATGTTTTCCCTTCAATTTACGAAAATGTAAACATTGTAAATAGTAATTTTCCACCAGTAATTGAGAATAGTATAAAAAAATATATAACTAATATATTGCGAGAAAAAAGTTCAAGTACAGCTCAGGGTTTCTTTATACCAAGTCTTAAAAAACATATTGTTCTTAAAAGTTCCATTGTCCAAGATTCTTCAGGTATGGTAACCGGTGCAGTGATTGCAATTCATAATATCAATGAAAAGAAAAAAATTGATAAGGAGGCAAAACAATTAGCCACATAAAAATAATCTATAATGAAAAAGAAAAAATTCGGATTGATAAATATCTATCTCGTATAGAAAATGAAAAACTTTACTCAAGAGCTTATATTGAGCATCTGATTGAAAAGAATTTTTTATCTGTTAATGGGACAAATGTTAGAAAAAACTATAAATTAAATATAGATGATATTATTGAAATTGAACTCCCTGAGCCTGAAGGAAAAAATATTGAACCGGAAAATATTCCTATCGATATCAGATATGAAGATGATTATCTCGCAGTTATTAATAAACCAGCGGGGTTAACAGTTCATCCTGCTCCGGGGCATTTTACAGGAACTTTTGTCAACGGTTTGATGTATCACTTTGGACAATCTCTTTCTGCCGGTAGTGATCCTTTGCGTCCGGGAATTGTTCACAGGCTTGATAAAGATACAAGTGGATTAATCATTGTTGCAAAAGATGATCGTACACATTCTTTACTATCAACACTATTTCAAGAACGGAAAATTACAAAAATATATAAAGCAATAATTGTCGGAAAACTATCTCAAATGGAAGGGACAATAGAAAACTTTATTGAACGGAGTAAAAAAAATCGCAAGAAAATGGCAGTTTCTTCAGATGGAAAATTAGCAATTACACATTATAAAATTGTGGAAACTTTGAACTATTACCATCTTGCTGATATTAAAATTGATACCGGTCGTACTCATCAAATCCGCGTTCATATGGCACATATTAATTGTCCCGTTTTTGGTGATAAAACTTATTCAAGTTTAAAAATTAGCCTGAATAAAACACCAATTTCTCTTCATAGAAGAATAAAGAAAATTCTTACTAAAGATATGCAACGGCAAGCACTTCACGCTTATAAACTTGAATTTATTCATCCAATTACTAATAAAACGATTTCTGTGATTTCTGAAATACCCGAAGATATGAGTTGCACATGGGATCATTTGACAAAAGCCTTTAAAATTTGAGGAAGATTATGTATATTCACAACGTATTACTTGTTGATGATGAATTCATCAACCGGAAAATTTTACATCGAGCAATTGAAAGTGAAAATATTAAGATTTATGAAGCTAATGACGGCTTTGAAGCCTTAGATATTATCCAAAAAGAACATATTGATCTTATTTTACTTGATGTTATGATGCCAAAGATGAGTGGTTATGAAGTATGCGAAACCGTAAAAAAGAATCCAGAAACTTCTGACATTCCAATTATTTTTGTAACTGCTTTACACGATAAAAAATCCATGATAAACGGTCTTGAAAAAGGTGCTATTGATTTTATTAGTAAACCAATTGATATTTTCAATGTACGATTAAGAGTAAAACAGCATCTGCATACGAGAGAACTTTATCTTGAAGTAAAAAGAAATCATGAATATATGAAAAAAGATTTGCTTAATGCTAAAAGAATTCAGATGAATCTTCTTCCTCAGAATAACCAAAAGATAAGTAGTGAACTTACTTTTTCCTATAAGTATTTACCTTGCGATGAGTTAGGTGGAGATTTTCTTGATTTTTATAAAATTGATGATGAAAATTACTATTTTTATATTGCAGATGTCAGTGGTCACGGAGTAGCTTCCTCACTAATTACTATTTATGTAAAAGAATTTTTTCATAAAACAAAAGCATTAATAAATATCAAAGACCCTGCAACTCATTTAAAATTACTAAATGAATCCATTTTAGAGATGAATTTTGGTGAATACTATTTAACTCTTTTTCTTGGAATAATCAATATTAAAACCTATAAAATTATCTGGAGTTTTGCAGGTCCAAATACTACTCCTCAAATATTTACTCCAGACAAAACAATACCTCTCGAAATGAAAGCAGTCGCTATAGGCTGGTTTCCAAACATTACTTGGTCAAACAGAAGTGCTTATTTACCAAAGAATAGTACGCTGTTCTTATATTCAGATGCTGCTACTGAAGTTTTTGATAAAAATGATAAAGAATTAGGTGTCAATGGTCTTAAAAATATGTTAGAAGAATGTAAGTTTCGAGAAAATAATGACTTCGAGTTGATTCAATCTAAATTACTAAATTATTCAGTTGAAGGTGAATTTGCTGATGACTTAACTTTAATTAGTTTAAGAAGAAACTAAAGGATGAAAAATAATGGACTTTAAATTTGCTACAATTGATGAAGCAGTTCAGGACTTTAAAAACGGAAAATTTATCATTGTTGTTGATGATGAAGATAGAGAAAATGAGGGAGATCTTGTTTGTGCAGCTGAATTTATAACACCGGAAATGGTTAATTTTATGATTACAAATGCCAAAGGTCTTTTATGCATACCCATTTCTACTGAGAGAGCACAAGAATTAAACCTTAATTTAATGACTGAAAATATAACAGATTTACATGGTACAAAATTTACAATTTCTGTGGATGGAAAAATTAATGTTACTACTGGTATTTCTGCTTCTGACAGAGCAACAACTGCAAGATTACTCGCTAATCCTAAAACAACAATGTCGGATTTTGTTAAACCTGGACATATATTTCCTTTGATTGCTGAAAAAGGTGGAGTATTAAAAAGGGCTGGTCACACGGAAGCTGCTATAGATTTTACCAGACTTTCCCAATTAAATCCAGCCGGAGCAATTTGCGAAATAATTAAAGAAGATGGAGAGATGGCAAGATTGCCGGAACTAATAGAATTTGCACACAAACACCACCTAAAGATTGTTACAATTAAGGATCTTATTCATTATAGAAGTAAAAGAGAAAAATTTGTTCGACGAGTTTCAGAAGCAAACCTTCCTACAAAATTTGGATTGTTTAAAATTATAACTTTCCAAAGTACGATTTCTGATGAATATCATCTTGCAATAGTAAAAGGTGATATTAATGGAAAAGAAAATGTTCTTGTAAGAGTTCATTCCGAATGTCTTACAGGAGATGCACTTTTCTCTCAAAGATGTGATTGTGGCGACCAATTAGAATTTTCTTACAAAGCAATTGCAGCAGAAGAAGAAGGTTTAATTCTTTATATGAAACAAGAAGGAAGAGGTATTGGTTTAGTTAATAAATTGAAAGCTTATTATCTTCAAGACCATGGACGAGATACAGTTGAAGCAAATGTAGAACTTGGTTTTAAACCAGATATGAGAGATTATGGGATCGGAGCACAGATTTTGAAAGATCTTGGACTTCATACTATCAGATTATTGACAAATAATCCCAAAAAAATGATTGGTCTTTCTGGATATGATTTGAAAATAGTTGAACGTGTTCCAATAGAAATTCCACCGGTTAAAGAAAACGAATTTTATTTAAAAACTAAAAAAGATAAAATGGGTCATCTCTTGAAAGAAGTATAAAAAAGAATTAAAGTGAGTAAATATCAATGTTAATAGCTTTATTAAAATCAATAATTATTCTGATTCTAAACACAAGTATTGGTATCCTGTTTGTGATAGTATTCAGAGCTTTTTTCTTTTTTCCAAGAAAAAGTTTGTTTTGGAGAGGTAAACAAATACCTTATACTCCAGGGTTGCTTTATAGAAAAAAAGATTGGTTAATTGAGAAAATTTCTTCCGAGTTACATAAATATCTGCAAAGTGCTTTTGATCTGAATGATACAAAGTCTAAAATCTATCAATGGCAGGAAGAAGCATATAAAAAAAGTTGGGATAAATTTGCCTTTTTGGAGAAGTATAAATATATTCCATATTTTATTTCAAGTAACTTGAGACATCTATTTTCGCAATTTACTTATGAATTTGTGAAGCAATTTTTTAGAAGTTTTGTCCCATTTCTTATTGAAAAATATCGAGCAGAATCTTATATTGATCTTTTATCTGAAAAACTTGATATTGATATAATTTATGAATATTACAATAAATACATCTTCAAATATATGATGATATTTGTCGGTGGTTGGTTTTTCCTGACAGGGTTATTGAACATGATTTTTTTCTGGATTGTTTATTAAAAAATATTATTGAGGTATAATTATGAAAAAAGTAAAATGGCTAATATTATTGATCTTGATATCAACCATTCTTTCTGCAAAAAATTCTTCTTTGGAGGAATTGATAGAAATTGCTTTATCGCAAAATGTATCAATGAAAATAAATAAAAACAATATTTTAGATGCTAATTCTTCTTTGCGTTCAACTTATTACGGCTTACTTCCTTACGCAAACTTTTCAGCATCAAAACAAAATTATGATGGTAATAATACAACTACTTTTTCATCCCAAATGTTGATAGAATCAAAACTTTCTATAACAGATTTCAGCTTTAATTCTCTATCTTATTTTGATTATAAAAGAGCTTTATTGACTAAAAAAAATTCATATTTGGCTTTTGATGATAAAAAAAAGTCAATTGTATCTGACGTACTAAATTTATATGTAAATGTTCTTCTTAAACAGAAACAATTAATCTTGATAGAAAAAGAGCTAAAATATGCTCAAAGTATTTTTGCACAATCAAAGAGCTTTTATAATAATGATAGAATTTCTGAACTTGATTTGAAAAATAGCGAGTTATCTGTTGTTAGAGCTGAAATAAATTACGAAAAGCAAAAAATTTTATTGGAACAAAATAGAGAGAATTTGTTTACTTATTTAAAAATCAAAGACAATAAAGAATCTCTAAATGATATTGATTTTTCTCAATATGAAAGTAAGATTCTTCCGTTAAAATTTGATTCAAATCTTGCGATATTACAAAATATAAACTCATTAGAACAACAAAAATTATCATTACAACAATCAAAATTATCCATTTTACCAATTATTGAATTATCTGCAAATTATCAATATTCTCGATTCAAAGATAATATCTCTGATGCTTTTTATGGAATTAATAATAATGATGATTCTTACACGGTAAAGCTTTCTTTTTCGTATGACCTTTTTGATTATTTAAAGAAAAAAGAAATAATTGGTAGATATAAAAGAAGTTTTACCAATTCAAAAATGGAAAATGAAGATTACGAAATTAATCTAAAATTATCTTTTGAACAAGAAAAAAGAAATCTTATGAATATGCAAAAAACCTTTAAACTTTCAATCCGTGAAAAAGAACTTGCTAACGAAACTTTGAAAATGTATGAAAAAAAATATCGGCTTGGGTTGATTAGCTTTATTGATCTTGATAATGAAAGAAAGAAATTTTATACTATTGAAAATAATCTGATTGCAGATGAATATAATATTTTCCTTAAACAACAACAAATTGTTAAAATGATCTCAGGGAAAATCTTAGGAATTTGGTAGGAAATTTTGGCATTGACTAACATGGGAATGTAAGCATCTTGCTTACATTAATTACTAAATGAAAAACATGCAATGAATTATAAATTATGAATCAAATAAATTCCTTTTGGAGGTAAAATGAAATCAAAAGCTATAAAATTTCTCTTTTTTATTGAAAGAGAATTACACTTACCAATGTTAGCAAATGTAATGAAATATATTTATGATAATAAGATAGGAGAAATTGGGATCACTGGATTTCCTTTTCAACAATCAGATATTAACATTCCGGGACGAGGTGTAAGGGAAGAAATAATTTCTCAATATTTTGATTCTCCTGTTTCAATTATTGATGATCCATATTCTTATAAACCGGATATTACATTTATGGCAGATTTCAGTTATCAATTTGTTGAAGGATTGGGGAAAATTGTAAATATTGGACATGGTACAATTTCCAAAGGTTGGTTTTTCTCCGAAAACAATATAAGCAAACGTGAAAATTGTGCAGATTTGATTTGTGTTCCGGGGAAAATTCATAAAGAAATTTTAGAAAAACAAGTGTTTAAAAATATTGAAATTACCGGAATGCCAAAACTTGATCCACTATTTACAAATGAATTTTCTCGGATAGATATTTTAAAAAAAATGAACCTTAATTTAAATAATAAAACTGTTTTAATTGCTCCAACTTTCAATGAGGAACTCAGTTTAATTCCATACTTGCAAGATAATATTCGAAAATACATTCCAGATTATTTGAATGTAATTGTAAAATTACATGGAGCTGCACCGGAGGATTGGAAAAAAAGATTTACATTAATGGCACAAAACAACGAGAATTTTTTCTATACAGAAGATTTGAATATTATTGAATGTTTCGTTGCTTCTGATATTTTAATCTCGGATATTTCTTCTGTAATCTATGAGTTTATTGCACTTGATAAACCTGTCATTCTTTTTGATAGTCCTACTAAAACTCAATATGTAAACTATAATAAAAATGATCTTGAAAACCGTTTCCGTGATGTGGGATATAGATTTACAGACTTCTCAAAATTACAGGAATTGCTTTTTAAATCTCTTATAAATCCAAAACAGTCCGATAAAATAAAAGAAATATCTAATAATTTTATTTCTATAAAAGATGGAAGTAGTTCAAGGTTAGTGGTTGAAAATGCTTTAAAACTTTTAGAGAAAACTGAGACCAAAACTACAATAATTATTGCAGATGAAAATTCCTCTTTGAATGATAATCTTTTGAAAAAGTTCCAAAAATATAAAATAATCATTGCTACAAATGATCTTGAAAAATATAATAACAATTATGATGTTATTCCATTATCTCTATCAAAATATGAGAATATAAATAATGCTCTCAAATTTTTACAGACAGATAATATAATTTATTACAATGCAAAGTTTTCACCTTCACCGATGTTTCCAGAATTTTTAACTGCACATTTCTATTATCAAAAAGATTGCGGATTGATTTTCCCTTTGATATCTAATTCTGATAAAATAAATTTACAGCAACTCAGATTTCATGTTTCAATGCAAAATGATACACCACAACACTTGATAGGAATGCAATTAACTTATTCTCTTCCGGGAAGTTTTAAAGAAATTAAATATTTAGATTCAGTATGTTTTGCTTTTAAAAAAGATTTCATAACACAAATAGAATTTTCTGATATTACTGACGAATATCTTTGTAATTTGGAAATATTTAAAGCTAATTTGTTGAATGGAAAGAAAGCAATTTTATCTTTAGATACTTATATTGATCACCGTCCGATTACACCTTTATCTTTTGGAATTACAAGAAAATCTTCTTTTTCTATGCAACCTGAAAATATTGAAGAAAAAACATTTTCATCTCAAAAGAATATTTTCAATTCAAAATTATTTAATAGCATTGAATCAACTGATAATGAGATTGAACATAATAATTCCGATCTAATTTTCTCTGATGATTTTTTCTCAGCAAATCAACATCAAGAAGTTGATAAAATGGATGAATTATTACAAAAACTTGAAGAAAATCCTTCAGATACGGAGATCATTTTAGAAATAATCAAAGAATCAATTGAACGAAAAAACTATGATCTTGTTGATGTCTATACCGATATGTTACCAAATAATAGCGAAGCTCTCTATTTTGCTTCATTATCTCTCGAAAAACAAAAGTTTGCAAAAAATGCTCTCGAGAAGATTTCTATTATCGACACTTCTGAAATCTCCAATCGTGATTTATTAAAAAAAATACTTTTTTTGCATGGCAAACTTCTTATGAAGAATAATCAAGTGGCAGATTCTAAAAAATATTTTGACGAAGCACTTTTAATTGATGATTCTGATGCCGAACTATTAATTAATCTTGGAACTTATTATATTATTCAAGGAGATCTTTTAAACGCAGAAAAATTTTATCAACAAGCTTTATCTAATGATACTTCAAATTTGAATGCAATGAATGGAATAGCTCTTGTGGAAGACTCCAAAGGTAATAATGAAGAAGCTTATAGAATTTATGCTCGAATTTTGCAACAAGATCAGACTAATATTAATGCTCTAAATGGACTTCTTTCTTGCTCATACAAAACCAGAGATTTTGATTTGATTGAGAAGCATTTAAAAAAATATACTGAATTGTATCCAACTGAAAATAGTATGCTCTTTGTTTTGACTGGTGTTTATTTTGAACAAGGAAAATTTAATCAGGCATTAAATTCTATTGATTCTGTTTTGATAAATGACCATCAATTTAATGGAGCTACTGAATTGAAAGAAAAAATACTTTCAAAAATTACTCCTTTTTTATAATCTTTTTTGCTAAATGATAAATATACAGTGTTGTGAGTAAAAATTGTCAATGGAGTAAGGAAATGAGAAAGGAATTAAATACAAGTACTTATAATTTTAAAAGAATCATTGAAAAAAATTGTATGTATGTTGATAAAACGGAATATTTATATAAGTTGATAATGAAAACTAATGGTCAATTCTTTCTCTCACGCCCACGTCGTTTTGGGAAATCTTTAACTTTATCATCATTGGAATCGTACTTTCTCGGAGAAAAAGAGCTTTTTAAAGGGTTGTATATCTATGATAAAAAAGATATTGAATGGAAAAAATATCCAATCATAAAACTATCTTTAAATGCGATGAGTTCGACAAATGTAGATGTTTTAGAAAAAAAAATGTTGTATGGTTTAGAAGATATTGCCGAAGATTATGATGTTGTTGTTAATCGAGAATTTGCATCAGAAAGATTTAAAGAACTTATTAGAAAATTATACAAAAAATATGGTGAAGTCGTAATTTTAATTGATGAATATGATAAACCAATTCTTGATAATATTCTGAATTTAGAAGAAGTTATAAAAATCAAAACTTTCTTGAAAGAATTTTATGGTATTATAAAAGCGATGGAGCCATATCTTCGTTTTACATTTATCACTGGAGTAAGCAAATTTACTCAAGTGTCAGTTTTTTCAGATCTCAATAATTTGGATGACTTGACAATGGATGTAAGATATGCAACAATTTGTGGTTTTACTCAAGAAGAATGCGAAAAATATTTTGCAGAATGGATTGATGAAAATGCTGTAAAAAATAAAATGAGTAGGACTAATTATCTCTATAAATTAAAAGACATTTACAATGGAATAAGATTCTCAAAAAAAGAAGTTTATGTTTATAACCCTGTTTCTTTTACAAAATCAATGGAACAAGGATATTTCGATTATTATTGGTTTGAAACAGGAACACCGACATTTTTATTAAAACTTCTCAAACAAAAAAACTATGATATTATAAAGTTTGATGGTTTACAATTACATTCGAGAATTTTTTCAAGTTATGAGATAGAAAAAATAAAAATAGAGGCTCTTCTTTATCAAACCGGATATTTAACAATAAAAGATTACAATCCCCAAAATGATGTTTATACTCTTTCTTATCCTAATAAAGAGGTGAAAACTGCATTTATTGAATATTTAACAGATTATTTTACACCTGCAGATAGTAGTGAAATTCCAACGTTATTAGATTATCTCGTCGAGGGATTAATCGAAAATGATTTAAAAAAAGTATTTAATAAAGTACTAAAAGTTTTCTATGCTAAAATTGAATATGATATAAGATTAAAACACGAAAAATACTATCAAACAATTTTTTACATTCTGTTTATGATGCTTGGAGTCCGTATAAAAACTGAAGTTAAAACAAACGATGGCAGAATGGATGCAGTTGTCGAAACTAAAACTTATATCTATATATTTGAATTTAAGTTAAACAAATCGACACAAGAAGCTTTAGCTCAAATTAGAGAAAAAGAGTATTATAATAAATACTTGCTCGACAAAAGAAAATTGGTTCTCGTTGGAGTAAATTTTAACAGTAAAACAGGAGAAATCGCTGATTGGAAAGCTATCAATACTGTTTAATCCTCCCATCTATAACAATTTATTAAAAGCAATTCTTATGAACTAAAGTAAGAGTTACTAACTTTGTTACATTGAAAATTTTATTTAGTGCCTGAACGAAAAAGGATTTTTTAACCATGAAGAACAGAAGTTCATGAAGAAAGGTTAATTGGGAAATTATTTATTTTTCAGCTTCATAGAAGCGACATCTATGTAGCCCAATGCGTTAGCGCAATGTCATTAAGTTAAGAAAAACAGGGGAAAA
>JAOZMQ010000403.1 GCA_029934195.1 Candidatus Cloacimonadota bacterium
TGGTGATGATTTGACTTATCTTTGGACAGCTCCAGAAGGAATTGTTCTTGATGATTCAACATCTGCAACTCCAACATTTATCGCTCCGATGGTTTTAGCTGATACTGATTTTGAATTTTCTCTTATTGTTAATGATGGAGAATATAATTCTGAAATTGATCAAATAATTGTTACAGTTCTTGATTCGAGTCCACCATCTATAGTCTTTGATTACTTTAATGAATTGTTCTGGTATAATCCTGAATGGAATGGATTAGTACCGTTTGTATTTACTGTTGATGAAGGATTACCAGCTATTATGGATGATGTCCTTGTTAATTTCTATGCAGATGATGTTCTTATTCAAGGACCTACAACACCAATTCTTGTACCTGAAAGAGACACGTTGGCATATAACGTTTTCTTAAATGCTATAATCCCAGAAAATACAGAAATAATCAAAATTGAAGCAATTGTATCAGTCTCAGATGTTAATTATACCTTTGAACAAGATTATCAAGTGGATAATCAACCTGTACAATTTGGTATTGTCTCGCCTTTAAATGGAGATGTTTTTGATCTTGGAGAAATAGTTGATATTATTGTTAATATTGCTGATCTTCAAAATGGAATTGAAGGATCTGGAATAAATGAAGTAACTGCGAGTGTTACTGATCCAAATAATAATGTTGTTGAATTACCATATATTGTAAATATTTCAGCAATAAATTATTCGTTAGCTCTTGATTTAGAAGGTGAATATGTAATTAGTGTTTCAGCTATTGATAATGTTGGAAATGTTAGTAATCTTGAATGGTCATTTAGTTGTGAAGACCCAATTCTAATACAATATATTGAACCATCTCTTGCCGGATTTATCATTAACCCGACAATATCTGGAGATGTTGGATTTACAATTGATATTGAAAATATATCTCAGATTGTAGCGAGTTTGATTGCATATCCAGAGCCCGATACAATTTCGGGACCGGACACTTTGTTGCAAGTTACAGATGAAACATTAGAAACTTATTCTATAGAATATGATCAAATTCCAACAGAAAAAGATTCATTAGAGTTACATCTCGAAATTGAATCTCTGGATGGAAATATATTTAATTATAGTCAATTCTATCAACTTGATAGTGTAGTACCTATTGTTAATGTAGAAACTCCGTATAATGAAAAATTATTTAGTAAGGATTCTGAAATCCCAATAGTTGCTAATTTTAGTGATGATTCTGGTATCTTGTTTGCAAAGGTTGAAGTGCGAAACAATGGTAACGAACTTGTATTTACAGATTCTGTTGGCTTAGATGCTTCATCATTTAGTTTTATTGCTCCATCGTTGGATGCAGGAACTTATCACATAAATATTGCGGTTGAAGATAAACTTGAAAATCGTGAAGAAGTCTTTATTCAAATTTCAATTCCAGAAGTTGACTTTGTTGAACCGCAAATTGGTTGGTGGCTGAACCCTACTATAAACAATACTATTGAGTATTCAATTAATGGAGATTTTATAGTTGAAACTATAACAAATGTTTATACTATTCCAGGTCACGAATTAATTGCGTCAACAACAGATTTGACCCAAATTGATTTGCCTGCTCTTTTGATAGGTGATATCTTTACGGCGATTGATGTTGAAGTAATACTTTCAGATATAAACAACAACACTGTTCAAATTCTTCAAACTTATAATTTAGATTCAGTTGAGCCTCAATGTGAGATTATGTCTCCAGAAGAAGGATCAATATTTGATATTGATAATTCTGTTGATATCATTGCTGAATTCAATGATATAATGCCAAACTCAATGTCTCCTGGCTCAGGAGTTGAATCTGCAATAATTAGTGTTGTAAGTCCAGACAGTACTGTAGAAATTTTTGAAGCAGAGCCGGGGGCACAAATTATTGATCAACTCTTCGAAGCCAATCAATATGGTTATTATGTTGCTACTTTGACTGTTATTGATAATGTTGGTAACGAATCTACTCTTGTTAGGAATTTTAGTGTTCCTGCAGAAGTACCTGTAATAAGTTTCCAGGAAAACCCAATAACTGGATGGTGGATTAATCCAAATAATCTTTATGAAATGAATTTCACTATTAATGGTGCATTTATTGCTGAGAATGGGATTACTGCAACTATTGTAACTTATCCTGAAAATGTAAATTTAATGGGACCTACAATAATAGAAGAAACTCCAACTGGAAATTATCAAATTGAACTTGCTCCAGGTATGATTCCAGATGTTTATGGAGTTAAATTGATTCTTGAAGTTACAAATGATTGGGGTGAAATTGGTACAAATGAACAACTATATGTTGTCGACAATCAAGCTCCACAAATTGTAATCAATAGTCCTGAAAATAATGCACAGATTCTTGAAGGAACGGATATTGAATTATCTGTTTCAGTACTTGATTTGCAAAATCAGGTTGCTGGATCTGGTATTGTCTCAACAACTGTTAATATCTTTAGCGAAAGTGAATTGGATACAACTTTTGTTTATGGTAATGTAAACGAGATAAGCGAGACTCTTTCAAGTTTGCAACCTGCAAATTATGAAATTCAAATAACTTCTATGGATATCGTTGGAAATGAATTAGAAATAACTTCTGCGTTCACTATTATTACAGAAATTAGTAGTATCGATTTTACAGAACCTTCAGTTGGATGGTGGTTAAATCCAGCAGAAACTAATACCTTAGAATTTAGTATTATTAATGGAAATTTAATTGAAGATGAAGTAGTAGCTATTATTACTACAATTCCTTCCTCAATAAATATTCCTATTAATCTAACGAATACTAGTAATGATTTCTTTGTTGAAATAATTGCAGGTCTTATTCCTCAAACTGAGACAGGAATTACTCTTGAAGTAACAGCTTTAGATATTTGGAATAATAGTTATTCTGATGAACAGATTTATGGAATTGATGGAATATCACCTGAAATTACACTTATTTCACCACAAATTGCACAAGAATTTACTTATAATTCTAATATAACAATTGAAGCTATGTTCAATGAAGTTGGATCCGGTATTCAAAATGGAAATATTGAACTTACAACACCTGATGGTAATACAAATGTTGTAGCAACTTCAATTGTAAATAGTATTCAACATCAAATGACAGTAACAGCTTTTGGAGAATATACATTTACAATAAACGTTAGTGATATTGTTGGTAATGCTACTTC
>JAOZMQ010000404.1 GCA_029934195.1 Candidatus Cloacimonadota bacterium
TAAAACTCCTTTTTTGTTAGTGTTGCAATTTCTTTTACTTTTTCCAAGAGGATCATTTGAGATTCAGCTTGAAAAACTTCGTCCACTGATTCGGTGTTATCGATCCAAATTGGGACAAACTCTTTTTTCTTTTGCTGTATTTTATTAATAATCTCAATTCCAGCATTGATTTTTCCAGCTGTATTGACTTCTGGATATGCAACAAGTGATTTTTCCTTGCTCATTACTAAAACATCACAAATATCTTTAAAATCTCCGTTTTTCATTTCTTCAAACAATTTAAAAGATATATTATCAGAAAAGAGACCATTGACCGCATTTGAAACTGCTTCCATATACGAAAGATTAAGAGACGACAATTTGTCAAGTTTATTTTTTAAATTAAGCTCTTTTTTTACTTCTTCTGAAAGTTTAAATTCAAGCTCTTTTATTCGTTTTTTTGCCCTGTTTGATTCCTCGAACAATGAAAGATCAGAATTGATTTTATTTATGTTTTCCTGTAATTCTTTAATTTCCGGTAAATAATCAATTTCTTTTTTAAGTTGAATAATATCAATTTGATTTTGAATTGCGTTTTTCCGTTCTTTTAAATCAATAAGCATTTCAGAATCAAAAACATATTTATTCTTTTTTAATTCTTTGATTTTCTCATAATTAGCTTTAATTTGATTAACATTATTTTCTCTTGTTTTATCAAAATTATCTTCACCAAGATATGAGATTCTTTTTTTGATTTGTTCAGCTTTCTGGAGACAATTATTCAATTGATTTTTCTTCCATTTATTAAAAGACGATTTTATTTGTTCAGCTGGCAATTCTTGACCACAAGCTGGACAGATATTGTCAATTTCCGGAGATTCATTCATTCCATTATATTTCTTCCATTCATTTCTTGCTTGTTCCATTTCAAGATAAAATCCTTTTCTACTTTCATTATAATCTTTCCGGTGCGTTACAATCTCATCAATAACGGATTGTAAAAGATTATTTTTCTTTATAAGATTATCTATCTCAAATTGATTTGATTTTTCATTTCTTTCAATGGATTCTTGAATTGCCAACTCTTTTGATATTTCTTTGTCAATATCAAATTTTTTGACTATTAATTCATTTACAGCTTTTAATTTCTCAGCTTGTTGATTATTCTTTTTGTTTTTAATCTCTTCAATTTTAGATTCCAGAGATTCCTTTTTCTCTATAATCTCATCGATGTTTGAAAATTGACCAATATTTTTAGATACTTCATCGATACGGATCGGGATTGATTTAACTTCATCTGAAATATTTTTCAGCTGTGTTTTCCATATTTTTAAACAAGAATCATAACCACGCATTAAAACATCTTCTTTTATTATATCGAATTGAGGATTGTTTAACACATCTTCTATTTTGATGTTGTTCGCAAGATCAGACAGAATTTCTCTTCGTTCTGTCCATTTTAGATTTTCAGAAAAATATAAAGGGAAAGACAATAATTGAAAATCCTTCTCATTTACAATTTCAGCTATTTTGTTTTTGTAGTTGGTGAATGTGAAAGGCTCATCATTTATAAAATAACGAGTCAAAGAATTTATTTTAAGTTCTCCTTTTTTGTTTGTTTTTGCTATTTCTGAATATTGTTTTTCAAGACAAATATTCTTTCCGTCAAATTCAAACAATCCGGTTACCTTAGTTATTACACTGTACTTTCTTTTATTCAAAAAATCAAGAGTTAAAACCTGTGTTCTCATTTCTTTGAATTGGTTATTTTTCCCAAAAAGTAACCAAGTATATGCGTCAAGCAATGAAGTTTTGCCGGTTTCGTTCCTTCCCTGTATTGTTGTGTTTTTATCGAATTTTAAAGAGAATTTTTTTATCCCTTTAAAATTCTCAATTTCGATCTTCTTTAAAAAAAGTTCCATCCTAATTACTCCTTTTTTCTACTTTAGTATTATTTTGCTGAGAAGTTGATTAATACGGTTGATTCCGATTTCTTGCTCAAATTCTCTGTAGTTGTCTTTCTTTACTATTTTCTTTAATGTTTTCAGATCTTTTTCAATTTGATTTCTATCTACAAAATATTTTTCAATTGAATCGATCTCTTCTTGATAATATCCTCTGTTTTTCCACTGGTACGACAATTTCGCCCACCAGCTCCCTTTGGAAATTTTAGGAAACACATCAAGCCTCAACTTCTCCGCTGACAATCCCCGCCGTTTTGCTTCTGCACGCAAAAGAGTAGGATAGTCTTTTTTTGGGTGCAATCGTTTCTTTTTCATTTGTTAGCTCCTTTTTTTAAAAAAAAAATCAACCAAAAAATAAAATACGAATAATTGTCAAGAGTTATTTTTAAAAAAATATAAATAATTTTAGTTATTGACAAAATAAAGAAATTTAAAAACAAAGTAAACAGAGGTGTAGAAATGAATTTAATCGAAACTTTAGAAAGAATGAATGCTGAATGTTTGAAAAGTAGATGTTATTATTGTAAATTCAAACTAAAATGTTATTCCCAAAAATACAGAGATTTCTGTAAAAGAAACAAAATTGAAAAAATTCCAAGTTTTTGGAATATGCAAGAAATATATAAAAAATTTAAAAGGAGTTAAAAATGTCATTGAAAGGTTACAACAGACTTATGATCTCAAAATTGAGAAGGATTTTAAAGGAAAACACAAGAGGGTTAAGCTTGGAAGAAAAAGCAATCACGACAAGACACATAATGAAACAGACAAATATCAAATACAAACTTGGAGAAGCTGAGAAGAAAACATCGTATCCCGTAGGGAAAATAATAGTAACTTTTGATAAGATCTACATCATTTTATCTTGCCACCAAACTAAGCCACACGGAGCAATGGCGGTAATAATCAAAAAAGAAAGTCTATTGGAAAAAGAATTCTATATAAATCATTACGAATAATTCAGCTTGACAGATTTTGATTTAATTTAAAAAAGTTACAAGAATTAAATTAAAGGAGTAGAAAAAGATGGATTTTGATGATTGTACTAAATGCCCATTTCTTGCAACTGGAAACGCATTTGGAAAAGCTTATGAAAAATGTGCATTAACAGGAAAAAGCATTACAAATACATTACTTAGTGACGATGGTTGCCCATATCTATACAGTATAAATGAAAACAAAAAAGGAGATGAGTTTCTTGATAGATTATCAGAAGGCTTTGCAATGCTTAGTGATGATT
>JAOZMQ010000055.1 GCA_029934195.1 Candidatus Cloacimonadota bacterium
TGCTTGGAACCGCTGATGGCAATGGTCCTCTTGGGTCCCTCACTATTCGGGACTGCGTGGACGCAATGGAGCCTAAATGGACGATATGCGGGCATATACACACTGGCTCACATAAGACAGTATGTACTGACGCAAACACCTTAGTGGTGAATGTGAGTTTACGTGACGAAGATTATAAGGCTGTATACAGACCTTATGTATTTGAAATTAATGAGGAGGAACAATGAAAGAAGAATCTAAAATTATAACTGATAATGACGAACATATCTTTAATGAGTTATCAGCAACCAAAGCTAGAGTTAAAACAAGAGAAATTCTATTCCGAGGTTGGGAGAGTGAGCATCAGTGTTGGGTGCATGGAAGCTTCAATGCTTGGTTTACAGGGATAGATACTATCCAACCAGCGGCTGGTCCGCAATGTAGAGTTCTCAAAGAGTCAATAGGTCAGTACGTAGGTATAGTTTGTAATAAAGGTCTCAAAATCTTTGAAGGTGATATCGTGGAAGTGAACGCAACTGCTATCGGCGGCGAATGTGTCTCTGGGCAAGTAACCTTTAACACTGACCCTACGCTCGGACAGCTCGGCTGGTGCCTGTGGCTCCCGTCGAACGGGTTGGAACACGGTGGTTACTATGCTACTGATTTCTTAGGGAAGTTAACACTTCTAGCAGTACCTAGTTATGCGGGCGAAGAAGAGGAGTAAGCATCAAGTCTTTGTAGAGGCTTGGTGCTTAGAGCATGAGATTCTCCCAGAGACACTGGATACTCAACATGTAGATAGGGCTAAATTAGCTTATCAGAATGTGGCTAGACTCCTACCTGAAAAACAGCATATCAGAGTTACGAATGCTAGGAACTTCGGAGAGTGGGCTTGGCGTTCAGTAACTATCAATCACTTTATAGGGCAAGAAGAAACTTTTACGCGTTATCTACTGTTGATGCTACATACAAAAGCTGAGTTTTTCAACTATAGCAACCTAACCTCTGAAGCTAAGTGGCAAAGCCTAGATTCAGATATTAAGGGTGAGGGTAAGAAACTCCTAGATCGGTACACTGGGTTATTGGATCTGCACTTACGCAGTGTTAAAAGCAAGATAAGCACTGCTTACGACTTTCCAGAACACGCTACATATCTAGAGAGCTTCTTAGCTACTCGACTGTATACAGAGATGTGGAAGTTCAAGGATTTCACAGCAGCCCTCATAGTCGACGAGGCTGGTGTATTTACGAACTATGCAGCGTTAGTTTCGTCAACTTATCTACTCAATATTTACTGTAACTCAAACAAAGAAAGTGAGGATTCTGCAGATGCAAGAATTATCAAATCCTGCGCACGAGCTACTAATTACTTGTTGTGCAAACAGCCTGAACCTTACACGAAAGGTTTCGGGAAAATTACCCCCTTATGCTTTTGATAGACCTGGAGAGCGTCATCTTGCTGTAATTTGGCAAGTGACAGATGAGTGGTATACAGAACATCATACTCTCATCTCTCTTGAGTTCCTTTTTGCTGAGACCGTGAAGGCACTCACAGAAGACCCAGAACTTAACAGCGAACAGATTTACAAAGACCTGTTTGTTACTCTAGAGAATATAAAGCAATTTGACCCAATTACTCTAGAGAATCCAGACGTTTGGGCACATGTCACTAAAGAGCTTCAAGATCTGATTAACACATCTGTGATTATCCCTATTATGACAAGTGGGGATACAGAGGATGTAACAAAGTCCATGTCTGGACTAATTCAAGAGTTTGAACGGACTCGGGTAGCTTCATCGGAGATGCATGATATGATGGACTTCGTGGATGCTACTGTTGCTGTAAAAACCTCTACAGGTATAGCAACAATAGACACTATAACTAAGGGGGGTTTAGGTCCTGGGGATGTCCTTGGGCTTGTAGGGCCCTCAGGTGGGGGTAAGACTACCCTAGCTATTCAGATAGGTATGCACTTTGCCCAGGTCCAAAAGAAGAACGTACTCTACCTACCATATGAGAATCCTATACGCCCAGAGTACTGGCGTAGATTTTTGGGATTGGCTTCAGGGCTTTCGAGTCCCGTTATGAATGAGTACTCAAACGTCCAAGACATGCCTCAAGAGTTGCAAGTATTAGTGGCTCAAAAGTGGGGTAAGGAGACAGCGCCTCACTTCTACTGTTGTGAGATGTTAGGGAACGGAGAAGGTCCTGCAGGTATTGAAGCTCACTTATCAGACTTCGAAGCTAGGGGTATTCATATTGACTTGGTCATTGTTGATCAATACCTTCAAATGCTTAAGCGCTGGCAAGTTATGACCAGCAGTAGAAACACAGTTCGCGAAGACTCTCAGACGCTTGCCATGGAGTGTATGACGGCTGCTGGAGCTCACTCAACTTCTATGATCCTTTTACATCAAAAGACAGCTGCAGAAGGCGCTAGCAATAGTGCGAACAAGGTCAAAAAAGGAGAGGCTCAAGAAGACAAAGGTTTCGATAACTGGATCAGCTACTGTGTAGGTCTGGGTAATACTGATAAGAACTCACGTTTCTGGTGTAATAAGATGAAATCAAGACATGTGTCTAAGCCAGTGGACGGCGTCCTAGAGCTCTTCGGGGACGATTACAAGGTTGCCGATGTGAGCCATATGGTAAGTGGGAGCCATGACGGTATTGAGTTCGGGTTGAATCGAGAATATAAACTGAGTGCTATAACAGGAAAGGAGCGCATCGATGCAATCAATGCGGCACAAGCAGGTCCTTAACCAGTCACTTTATGATCGCCTTGAGGCTACATTTGGCAGTGTAGTTATTCATAGCGAAGGAGAGTCTTTTCTAGCGAAGAAGCGTAAAAGAGCTTTCTCAAAGAATGGTCGTTATCCTTATTATCTAGATATCATGAGTTCTGGAGAGTATTACGCTGTCGACTGTCCGGTGTGTGGTGATTCAAGGCATAGGCTCTGGATTAACCATATGTGGGGTCAGACTTTTGAAGGTATGCGCCTCAATCACCTATGTTGTTGTTACAATGAAGGCTGTACAGAGCTCGATGGTTTCGGTAAGACGCTCATCGACCTGCTAGACCCTAAGACACTAACCTCTGTGGTTAAGCGTACAACGGTGACAGTAGAGACAAAGTTCCTGAGGGAGCTCCCTGGGACAACTATGTCCCTTGTAGAACTACCTCAAGAGCACTTACTCCGTAACTACATGCAAAAACGTGGATTCTCCATGGAAGTCTTGGATTCCTGGGGATTATGTTGGATCACTGATTCTCAACATCCCAAGATTCACGATACTAACCGGCTGCTTATCCCTATTAACTTGGTCCAGCAAGGACGCGAGCAAATGGGCGCTTGGCAGACAAGGTATTTTGACTACCACACAGGTAGTCCAAACTCACCAAGCAAAAAGATCCCAAAGTACCTCATTCAAGGACCTACACGGCTCATCGTTTATAACCTGCATAATGTCGATACAGACTTTATTGTCATATGTGAGGGTGTGTTCGATGCTATTCGAGTTGGTAAGGCTCATGGTGTTTGTACCTTTGGGAAACATTTAACAACTAAACAGGCTGAACTTATCGAAGACAGGATCATCTCACGGGGTGGTTTTGTTGTCTTTGCGTTTGATCCGGATGTCACTGCTAAACAGTGGGACAAACTGCAAGAACGTATTAAGTTATGGCCTAACACTCAATATCTACATTTCCCTCCTGGAGTGGATATTGCTGACTATACCCAGAAGCAAGCTAATCTGCTTGTCGAACAGATCAAAGAAAATATAAAAGAAAGAATATAAATTATGAACATTGTCATTAAATGCGCAGGAAACAACCCAGTACCAGTCAACGCAGACAACCTTAACATTCAGACCGCAGGGGATCTCGTATCTTCTCCTGTTGTGCAGCAAATCTTTGGAGTCGGTGATGATATGGTTACGTCGGTTAATGGGTCACTGCAGCCTAGTGGGTTTGTACTCACTGATGGTGACGTAGTAACTCTGTCTACTAAGGGGCATGACAAAGGTAGTGACACTTCTGTAGTTATCTCTAGTGGTGGCAACAAGGTGAGTTTTGAACTTGCAGACCTTGACTCAACTACTGCGGGGGTGATGGCCTCCGAACTTGTTAAGCTGACCTTCGGGCTTGGGGATGACTTTGTGACATCTGTCAACGGTGGACGTCCTACGTCACACAGCCAGGCCTTGTGTCCTGGAGACACCGTAGTACTATCAACAGTCAGTCACGATAAAGGGTAATTTAAAATTTAACACCTACGGTAGGAATTCCCCTGCCGTAGTTTCGAAAAACTATAAAAAGAAAGTAAAAAACATGACTACAGAAGAAACGATGAAGATGATAGACAGTGTTTGCAAGAAATTCTGTGATACATTTGGACCAAACTGCGGGGTATTAGATACCTCATGCAGACTTGAACTATGTCAGAGTTTATTGAGTCGATTTACTGAGCCCGCAAACCGCTTATTATTGTCTCCTGACCTACTCAGTGACCTTCAGTCTATACCAGCTATGTTTTGGAGATCTCGGAAAGTTGCTGTAGAGTCATTCGGAGATCCTGAGAAACTACTATTCGGGTACTTGGAGTATATGGCTCCTAGATACTCCAGACTACGCCGAACGAACTCCAATCCAGCACCGACTAGTACCAATACTAATGAAAATACATTTGGTAGCCTCTGTGTAAAATTCCAAGCAACCCAGACGGAATTGACTACTGATATTATGCTGACAGAGTACCAATCCATGGATAGTGAAGTGACTTTTGACTCAACAGACTCTATTTACTTAGAGGATACGGGATTAATCGTAACTGCTGAAGCCGAAGGAGATTACTTCGAAGTTATAGATACCAGAGAGTATGATTACTGTAGCTCGGAAGTAGAGAGGTATGACCAAGAAGTAGTTATTGAGTCAATTACGTACACCGATACAGCCGGAAATATCCATGAATTAGAGGATATTACTACTGATGATGAGGCTATAGCAGTCTGTGAAGAAATTGAAGCGTGTTTACGGGCGGGAGCATAATTATGCAAAAAATAGAAACAGTTCACGGTATCATCACTGACAGATCTCTTGTACGGCATAAAGACTCTGTGCTACTTCCCGAGACAAAGTGGGGGCAATGGTTCGGGGATATTACAGCAGTGATTCCGGAAACCGATGTAACAAAACTACGGTTGCAATGGGAAGGTAGTCCTCTACAAAGACAACTCTTCCGTGAGATTTTGAGCTTCTTTGTGTGGTCGTATAAAGAGTATGGCTGTGAGGCTCAGGTACGTCTTTATTATAACCCGGAGATTAGGGATTGGAAGGCTATTCCAATGCCTCAGTTCATCCAAACTGGGTTACGGTCTAGAGAGGATGACACTCATCCTGACTTTGATAAATTGAAGCTGGAGATGGATGCTGCAGGGTATGGTCATATGGGCTCAGCTCATCATCACTGTAATGCACTAGCCTTCCAGTCCGGAACGGATTATAAAGACGAAATAACGACGGAGGGCTTTCATTATACAATAGGCACTCTTGAAGCCTCCACAGCTACTTTTCACTGTAGGTGTGTTGTACGTAAGGTGAACTATGCGGATGTAGGTCAGGCGGATTTTGTCCCTTACTTAGCTGAGTCGTTGTGTCTGGAAGATCTTCCTGAGGTCAGTGACCTGTGGAAGTCCCGGATGACGAAGGAAGTGATTCCAGTACTTATGCCTACAGTAGCACCAACAAGACCTGTCTGCACGCGTAAGCGTACATTCGGATTCTGGGGTAAGCTTCGTAGGCGCTTTGTAGGTACCCGCAAACCACCTAGTGTTATGTTGGATCCACTACCAGCTACTTACTTTGACTCTGAAGAGGCTTGGGGTTCTGACGATGCTTATGGAGGTACGGAGTACTCAGATGACCAATATGATGATCGTCATCCAGTATGTGCTGAGTTAGTAGCTATGGGGTTTCAAGACCCTGTTGTCCTTAATATTGTAAGTGATATGTTGGAGGACTTAGCGGATTATAAGGACTTTAGTTTACTTCTAGATGTCTGTGAAGCATTAGAAGGAGTTGTCCACCTAATGGGAGATGAAGAATTATGAGAGTAGATGTTATTGGATGTGGGGGTATTGGATCTTATCTGATTCCCTTACTTATGAAAGAAGTGAGCTCAACCACGGAGGTACATGTCTGGGACGGTGATAAGCTTGAAAAGAAGAACCTGGACCGGCAGTTGTTCCATCGCCGTTATGTAGGGCAGTTCAAGGCAGATGCGATGAGCAAGATCTATCCAGGTATAATATCACACCCGGAGTACCTCATCTCAGCCGATGCTGTGAAGGACTCAGATATGCTCTTTGCGTGTCCTGACAATATGCCTGCTAGAAAGTTGGTATTATCGGCCGCAGATCGTTTTGGGATCCCGGCCTATATCTGCGGAAATACATATGAAGCTGCTTCGGCCTCGTATTATCATATAGAGCTGAAAGATACTCCTATGGACTACCGAGTTCGGTATGCTTCCGCTATTAATAGTACTGAGGGGGATCCTACCGCCTTAGGATGTACTGGGGAGGCTTTAGCCTCAGATCCACAGTTAGCGATAGCAAATCAACTTAGTGCGTCTTTCGCTATGGGGTTATATTGGTACTGGACCCAGAAAGCAGCACTGGTTCGAGGACACTCTGTGTTCTTGAAATCGCCAATTGAGTATCGTTGGGCGCCGTCAAAGATTCACACGCTCACAATTGAGAATTGTTTAGAAGAAGAAGAAAAGGAGACCTTATGAGATCAGATCAAGAATTAATTATAGACCACAACGGCGAGATACGGATGCGTGAGAAGCCAAAGGAGTATCACGTAGCAAACCGTAAAGCAGTAATCAACTCGCTGCTGGGGGAGCCTACGTTCACGTGTCCGCTCACCAAGACTAGTAGTCTTGTGTATATCGCACCTCATGTATATGTCGTTAGTCAGATTTCTGTAATGGATCTTACAACTGAGTGGGCTATCCGAGAGGATGGTGACCTTACGTATGAAACTCCAGTGTTTCAACCAACAGATACAACCACTCAGACGACTCGGTTGTATGTTCCACCACTACCTACTGTGTTCATAACTCGAATGGATAAGGACTACATGCATAGTACAAGTACTGTTTCTAACAGCGGTAATTCGTATCTCTATTCGTTGTCGTCGATAGCTGGTGCGGGAGGTAATTCTGCGATACGCCAGTTTCGTGTGTTACCACTTGCGAATATACGTAACAGTGGAAGTCTGTGTACTGGGATTACAGTACCATCCCAGAACTTGTTCCAGATTGCAGAAGCCCATCTTGCTAAATGGAACCAAAACAACTGGAACGGAGACTTGTGGAGTGAATTTGCTGAGAAACCGACTAACTGTGATAAACTTGTTCGGTATAACTCAACTACTCATGACCAGATGACTCGTGAGGAGTTGGGGTTAACTCAGGACGAGCTTCTTGAGTTAATCCCTGCTGTAGCTCCTGACTTACCAGATGAAGTACTTGATGCAGCGTGGGAGGTAGGGCATTATGTACTTTGAGATGTATAATACTCTCCCGCTCAACTGTGCTTCCGACATACGAACAGTCACCTCATTTGAGGTAGTAGGTTCTCATTCCATCCATCCATCAAAGAATATAGAGGATTGTTTGGGAGATGCTAAGGATCTTCCTAGTCTAACAGACCTTATTGTTGCAGTCACAAAGGGTTCTCTATCTAGTCATCAACGCTGGCTCTCGTACAGCCAGGAGCAATGCTTAACAAGTACAACATTCCAGGAGCTTCTCACATACTGTCTTCTTGTGAGGCGGGAAGCACTTTCGAATATTCCCATAATAAAAGGTCGCCCTATATCATGAGTATTAAACCATTAACAGACAGAGTGCTAGTAAGACCGTTACCTGAGGAAAAGGAACTGGGAGGTATCTTTTTAGCTGCACAAGTAAAAAGCAAATATGCCGAGGTAGTCGCGGTAGGTCCTGGTCGTCGTCTAGCAAACGGTGATTTACTACCAATGCGTGTCGCGGTAGGTGATATTATCATGCTCCCAACTTATGGGGGTCTAGAGATAATTCGGGATGGAGTAGTATATCAGTTGCTCTATGAAGCCAACATTGAAGCTATTATTAAGGAGGAACTATGAATGAGGAAGAGGAAGCAGCAGAGGATAAATCCTTCACAATAATGTTGTCCAACCGCCAAGCTAGAATCCTAAGGAACGCACTTAACTTCTACGGGAGAAGTTTTTTGGGGCAACTAGATACTCTACATCTTGGGCTTGATTATCAAGAGTCCAGGGACGTAGAAATGACACTTAAGCGCCATTTGCTACCGCCTCGACTGCAGTTAGAGGGAGCTAGTTATGGAATCCGTAATAAAGAAGTGCCTAACGAGGCTAGAGAGGCTTTTGATATTCATGATGTCATACGTCACCAACTGTGGTTAGATCAGCCTGAAGACAAAAGACAGAAGTATACAGTAGACTCAGACACACCTTATGCCCGTGGATATAGTGACACAGAGATACCTGTTATTATACGTCCTGAGAACCTTGTAAAGCTTCATGTGGCTAAGCGGTTCCTTACATGGTTAAGACAGACCTTGTCCGATTGCGTTTGGAATATCTTCCCAAGAAAAGCAAAAAGTGAGGTAGAGGCTGAACTTTACCGGGATACTGATGACATCTGCTATGCTGCAGCGGGCATCTTAAGTACCTTGGAGGTCGAGGAGGCTGTTGGATGACTGAGCCAAAAGAAGTTGAGCCTATAAAACTCAAACCAGCTCTACAGGAGGTGGCTGAAGCATTTAACATTACCCCAGAGCAGTTTGTTACTAAGACGCTCACTGAATGTCAGTCAATAACTGTAGACTTTACAAAGAAGCTCTCTCAGGTGTTGTGCAAAACAATGCCTGGTGGCATCTGGTCTTGGCCTGATGATATTCCAACAGGGTTGAGAGGGGTTGCAAGTATTGGACGTTGCCTTAGGCATCCACTTAGGAAGACTAAACTTCTAGTTATTTGCCCTCATGCGGCGGAGCAGGGTTATGAGGATCGGAGGTTACCTGTCTATGAGCTCCAGCCGATCCTTGAACCCATACTGCTTCAGACAGGTATTAGGGGTGACGAGGTCTATTGTTGCTATGCTGTACCCTTCTATCCTCATCAAGGCAAAGTACTGTCTCCATTCATCACGGCCTTTCAACCCATGTTGCATGCCGAAATTAAGCGCGTTAAGCCAGAGGCGATTCTAGTCCTAGGTTCTTATGCGCTTAAAGGACTGCTCGGAGCTAAAGGGCTTGTAGGTAACTTCCAGGGAAAGTCTCAGGAAACTTATAACGGTATCCCGGTACACTACACAGTAGATCCCTTTAAGCTTATAAGTAACCCCAAGACAAAACTATCACTTGATATTGATCTAAATCGTATCATTCCGTTACTTGGGGGTGCTGTGATGCCATGGGACGCTCCTCAGGACTACAAAGACTATAAGTTCGTAGAGACTGCAGAGGAGCTGGCTACGATCATGGGTGAGATACTGCTAAGCTATACTCGGAATGAGTACTTGGCGAAGAAGCCTCTGAGGATCGCTGTTGATACTGAGTGGGGCAATTTGGACGGCAGAGAGGGTGTGAAGCATGACATCCTCCGATACATCCAGTTCTCTACTAAAGAGCACACAGCGGTCACTGTAGCACTTACAGACCCAGAACTAGTGCCTTATCCAGATCATGCAGAGAAAGTGAAGCTGTTAAAATCTCTATTTGAGATGGATGGCGTTGCTTTATGTGGTCACAACTTCAAAGTTGACCTAATCCACCTGTTCGAGCTTGGTATTGACTGTAGGGCTAATTATGTCTTTGATACAATGACTGCTTATCATTTCTTAACTCCGCAAACAGAATCCATAGGGTTGACCTATTGCGCTCTTGAATACACGGACTTAGGGAACTATGAGAGCAGACTGACTGAGTATATCAAAGGCACTAAAGGTCTTAAAGCCCATGTAGCTAAACATGCTTACTCAAGAATTCCAGATGAGATATTACTTGTGTACTCTTGTAAAGATGTGGACGCAGTAATGCAAATTTGGCCTAAGCTTGAGGCTAGTCTTGCAGAGAAGAAGATCGATGAGCGTTATGCTGGTTATGAGATTGAAGGCAATAAATGTTATACACAACTTGATGCTTACCTAAACGTCGTAAAGAAGGCGGATCTGGGTATCTTTGAACCTGAGTATATAGGAATGCCTGTAGACCTAGAGCTCATGAAGAGCCTACAAAAACTATATGCTGAGAAGAAGGACGGGCTCTTAAGTAAAGTAGCTGCAATGACCTGGGACGGCTTCAATCCGGATGATCAGTTACTTAAAGCATACTTGTTTAGCTCCAAATTCTGTACGAAAAAACTACCTGAGGGTATCAAGAGTCTTGGGTTAACACCGACTCTGACTACAGGTAAGTACCCCAAGGACTGGGTTGGTTTGGACGCAGAGGAGCTACTACATGAGAGCCCAGCAACAGGTGGTGACGCGTTGACACTGTTGTCTCAAGCATACCCAGAACACAAGGAGATGCTTGAGGCTATTATTGACTTCAAGAACATTAACCAAGTTGTAAAGAACTTTCTGAGACCTCCTAGCGTTATAGAAAACGAAGATGGTACTGCAGAAGAGGTTTATGACTCCGGTCTGATAGGTTGCGTTGACGATGATCACTGTATCCGAGGGACTTACCTAGCTACAACAGAGACGGGGAGATTCAGAAGCTTAAAGCCTAATTTGAATAACTTGCCAGGTGGAGCTGCTGAGCCTGGGATCCGGAGGCAATTTGGAAAACCTGGGTTGCTTGAGTACCCTAACTGGAAGGAGTGTGACAGTCGGAAGCTTGTAGCTGCTGGTGTGTTAGACGAAAGATATGATGTTATTAGAAGCTGTGTAAGAGCTCCTAAGGGTTACGTAATCGTTGGTGAGTAAAAGCGCCGTGCAGGGAGGCGACTCTCTGTATTATCATCCCGGAAAAAACGAGGATCCCCTGAAGAGGGCAACTCGAGCGGAAGTCCTTGGTTAAAACCTCTGACACGCGCAACGACTAGGCTTTGAAACTACGCTACGTAGATACATAATAAGCCCAAGAGTCCGGGAGACCTCTCCGAGGTCAATAAATAGTCTAATCTTGCAAGAACTTCAAAAGAATTGCAAGAGGTGTAGATAAAGAGCTACACGAGAACACGAAAAGGCAGATTACGCCGCCGCCGAAATGGCTGCTATAGCATATGTTTCTGGTGATGAAAACCTCATAAGCATTGCTGAAGATGACAGTAAAGACATCCACTGTGAGACCGCTAAAACTGCTTTTGGTATACAAATCCCAGAGGGGGAGACTACCAAAAGCTACATTAAGGCTAACTTTAACAACCTTAGAACTTCTTCAAAAGTAGTGCTCTTCGGTCTTGCCTACGGGCGTGGGCCCAGAAGTCTTGCTAAGCAATTGAAGGTACAAGGTGTTGAAGATGCTGATACTAACTACGCTAAACGCGTAATTGAGAGTATTTTTAACGCCTATCCGAAACTACATGAGTATATGGAGCGTCAACGGGCTGCTGTGTATAACCCAGGTTATGCTGAGAACCCATTTGGAATGCGAAGATACTTCTTTGATAGCTCCAGCAAGAGTGTGATGTCTGCGCAAGAACGCGCAAGTGTTAATTTCCCTA
>JAOZMQ010000405.1 GCA_029934195.1 Candidatus Cloacimonadota bacterium
CCCAAAAAGTATCTGTACTTCGATCAATAATGTTGTATGTCATGGAATTCCTTCTAATATTGAAATTCTAAAAAACGGAGATATTATAAATATTGATGTTACTGTCAATTTAAATGGTTTTCACGGTGATACATCTAAAACATTTATGATTGGAAATGTTACTCGTGAAATCAGAAATCTCGTTGAACGAACGGAAAAATCTCTTTATAAGGGAATTGAAGCCATTAAACCGGGGAAATATCTTTTTGATGTGGGACGAGCAATTGAAAGATATATAAAACCTTATGGATATTCAATAGTTAGAGAATACGGTGGACACGGAATTGGAAGAGATTTTCACGAAGATCCTCATGTCTTGCATTTCTTTGCAAAATCAAATAGAATTAAACTGTTTCCAGGAATGATTTTTACTATTGAGCCGATGATTGTTGCCGGGAAATCTCATAAAATCAATATTTCTAAAGAAGATGGTTGGACAGTGACGACTGCAGATAATAGTGTCAGTGCTCAATTTGAACATACTGTTTTAGTGACAGAAAGCGGTGCAGAAATACTTACAATACCAACAGAAAAGGAATAAAAATATTAATGAAATTTAATGAATTAAACTTAAACGAAGACCTTTTGAAAGGAATTGATGAACTTGGCTTTGAAAAATGCACAGAAGTTCAAGAAAGAACTTTTAAACATACCCTAAACTTTAGAGATGTTTGTGTTCAATCACAAACAGGAACAGGAAAAACAGCTACTTTCTTAATCTCTGCTTTTCAAAATATCCTTACAAATGAAAAATTTGCAGGTAAAAAAGCACTAATTTTAGCTCCAACAAGAGAATTAGCTATCCAAATTGAAGAAGAAGCAAAGAAAATTGGGAAACATCTAAATCTCAAAACCGGTTGCTTTTATGGAGGAGTTTCTTATAACAAACAAGAAAAGTCATTGATAGATGGAGTCGATATTATCATTGGAACTCCCGGAAGATTATTTGATTTTATGAGTTCAGGAAAAATGAAAGTCAATGACGTTACTACTCTTATTATTGATGAAGCTGATAGATTGCTTGATATGGGGTTTTTGCCGGATATTAAAAAAATTTTGAAAAAACTACCAGATTATCGAAATAGACACACAATGCTTTTCTCTGCAACTTTGAGCTTACAATCAAGAAATATTGCTTGGGAACATATGAACGACCCTGAAATGATTGAAATTGCACCTGAAGAGATTACTGTAACTAAAATTAAACAAGTCTTATTTCATGTCAGTAAACATGAAAAAATGAATCTATTACTTGGAATATTGAAACGTGAAAATCCAAAAAATGTTCTCATATTTACAAACATGAAACATTCGGCAGTCGAAGTCTCGCAAAGATTAAATATCAATGGAATTACCAGCTCTTATTTAACCGGAGATTTACCGCAATCAAAAAGATTAAGAACAATTGATGATTTTAAAAATGGAAAAATTAAAATTTTGGTCGCAACAGATGTCGCCGGACGTGGAATTCATATTGAAGATTTAGAATTAGTAATCAATTATCAATTACCGGAACACTCTGAAAATTATGTTCATAGAATCGGAAGAACTGCGAGAGCTGGCAAAACCGGAAAAGCAATCTCACTTGCTTGTGAAAAATTTATTCAATGTCTTGAACCAATAGAACATTATATTGAAATGGAAATTCCAATCGGTTTTGCAGATGAAAATATGTATATTGAAGACAAAAGTGAGAGAACATTTTTCAATTCTGATAATAAAAGAAAAACTTCTCGCTCTAAAACTGAAAAGCGAGCAATTGATAGAGCTAACGGTTATCACAATCAATCTCATAAAAAAGGAATTGGACGAAATATTCAGGTAAAAAAACATCCAAAAAAGAATTTGAATATAAACTCAGAAATCAAAAATATTCCAAAATTTCAGCATAAAATTCCTGTTAATAAATTAAAACGTCCAACTGCAAATTCAACTCCAGAAGAAAGAATTGCATATTATAAACAAAAATACGGAGATAATTTTGTTCTGAATCAAAGCAAGAAAACGGAACAATCAATGAAAAAAATTGTAACAAAAAAAGTTCAGCAAAAATCTTTTATTTCAAGGATTTTAAGTTTATTTAAAAAATGAAATATTTTTTCTTGTTTCTAATTTTATTAGTTTCCAATTTATTAATTCCACTTTTTGCAGATATTACAATTGTTGTAGATGATGGAATTTCCGTAAGAAAAGATTTTTATAAGGAAAATAAAATTGCAATGGATGAAGATTCTGTTCGGACTATTTTTGATCTTGACAGGCAATTAATTACTACAATTTATTTTCCACATAAAATATATTCACAAGCTTCTTTGGAGAAATATCAACGCCAAGTAGTTGATTTTATGGAGAAAAGCTTTAAAAAAAAAATAAGGAAACTCGCAAATGAATCTGAACAGACTGAAGATTTTATTTTTGAAAATGTAAAAACTTCTCTTGCAAAAGAATTTTATGGTTTAGAAACACAATACAAAATTGACCAATTTTCTGGAGAATGGATCTCCGGATATTTTTGCGATCTTTACAGAATTAAAGATCAAAATAATAGCTTTGTTGCAGAATATATTGTTTCAGATGATGTAAAAAAATCCATACAAAAATGTATTAGAATTGATAAAATGGAAAAAATGGTAAATGAGATTGATTTTATCTACAATCTTTGGATTCAAAAACTTATGCAATTGGATTCTTTACCTGAAAGTAATTTACAAAAAGTTGAGAAAAAGATTCAATTAAAAGGTTTTATTATTGATAGTTCAGAAGAAACAACCCATCGAGATTATAAAAATGAAATATCAATTTTAGATTCTTCTATTAACGATTCTATCTTTGAGATTCCAGAAAATTTTCTCAAAATTGAAGTTTCAGGTCTCCTAATAATTTTGGAAAAACGATTAGAAATTCTTCCGGTAAATAATCGCTAAGTCATTGATTTATGTGGTAAAGCGTTGTTTCCCGAAATTAGCAATTTGGCAAATTGCACTACAGAAGAAACATCTTAACCGTAGAACAACTTGCCAAGTTGTTTCCCGAAATCAGCAATTTGGCAAATTGCACTACAGAAGAAACATCTTAATCGTAGAACAACTTGCCAAGTTGTCTTCCGAAATTAGCAATTTGGCAAATTGCACT
>JAOZMQ010000406.1 GCA_029934195.1 Candidatus Cloacimonadota bacterium
AAATAATTTCCCAATTAATCTTTCTTCAAGAACTTCTGTTCTTCATGGTTAAAAATTCCTTTTCGTTCAGATACTAATTATTGAATATATGAATTTACGAGGTACACTTGGATTACTTTATGAGTTTTGATTTTTATAAATGACAGCAATTCCTTTATTACTATTGATTTTTGCAATACAGGATTCTTTTAATTGTACATGAACAAAAAAATCTGTTTCTTCTTTTATTTTTAGAGAATTTAACCAATTCCAATCAATAAAATTGGATCCAGATTTATGGAGAACTTTTAGATAACCTACTGACATTGAGATTACATTATGAAAAAAATGACTTCCTTGAGAAGATTCAATCATATAATTATGAAGGTCAGCTTCAATAATTATTTTTGCATGATCAATATTACTCCATTTCACTGGAATACCAAGAAATCTATCGCTGGATCCCCATCTTCCGGTACCAATAAGAATATATTGTAAATCTTTTTTTCGCATTTTGTTATTAAGATATTCAATTTCATTTTTCATTTGCATAGTTTTTGTACTATCGAATTTATCGTGCTTAATGAAAATTATATCTCGAATATTATCAATTATTCCACTTCCCATTGCAAGATTTGTAGATAAAAAAATCTCATCTTTAACAATTTTGTCTAAATCAATATCTACCATATTAGTATAAACATTGATTGGTCTTATTTGAAGAATATAAAATGTTGATTTGTTTTTATCTTGAGCAGTATCTCTAATGTCAACAGCGAATTCAATTTCAACTGGAAGTCCCATTGCTAATTCTCCTGCTTCAAGAATTTCTGTAAGAAAATAGGATAAAGGAAACTTATTGTGAAAAATAATATTTCTAAATGTTAAAACTCGTGGACCTGTATAAAAACTTCCTTCAAGAAACTTTGAGTATTCATATTGCCATACAGAAGTGAGGAATTTTAGAGAACTTTCTTTCATTTTTTTTGTTATAGCCACTTTTTTCAATGTAATATGTTCACCTTTTGAAAGATCAAATTCATTTAAACTAAGATCAATAGCGTAAAATGATTCTTGATTTCTTTGCACAATATCTTCAGGTTTTGTGAGATTTGCTTTTGGGTATTTGGGACAATAGCTGAAATTTCTTTCTCCATCAACAATTGTATTACCGAGTCCAACTGCAAGAGAAGTTATTCCATCTTCATGTTTAAGTGTTCCTGGATAAAAATTATATGATTGAGCAACCCCTGAAATTTTTGGATAGAATAAGTTATTTTCATCTTTTGAACCAACAACTTGTTCAATAATCACAGCCATTTTTTCTTCTTCAATTTTGAAATTTATACTCTCAATATAGTCTTTTGCTTTTGCAAAAAATGGTGAAGCAAAAACCAATTTAATTGCATCATACAATTGCTGTAATCTTACTGAATTTTTTTTATGATTATTTGGTAGCATAAATGTATTATAAATTCCCGCAAATGGCTGTGAATGACTATCTTCCAATAACCCAGATGAACGTACTGCTAATGGAAATTTCATTTTATCAATTAAGATTTCTATTTTTTTTATAAGCTCATCCGATAGTTTTCCAGAAAGAAAAATTTCTGAAATTTCATTGTCAGAACAGTTTTTCGTTCTATTAAGAATATTATTCTTTTCCAAAAACAAGTCGTATTCATTAGTACCAATAATGGAAGTCGCTGGTAATCTCACATCAAAATCATCAAATTTATCTGTTAAGTTCAATGAGACCAATAACATATCAATAAATGCTAATCCTCTACCTTTTCCACCAAGAGAACCTTTTGACAGAAGAATAATTTTATCAGAATCATTTAAGGAAGGAGGGGAAAAATCAATAATCTTTCCTCGATTTTCTTCTCTTCTTATTCTTGAAAAAATATCAAGAAGGAATTTTCTAAAATCATCATTATTTTCGAAATCTGTGGTTTTTATCTTTCTTATCTCTTTTGCAAGAACTAAATTACCATGTGTAGCTAACCAAGTAGAAAAATTATTTCTATTCCCATGATAGATAAGAGATTGAAGCGGAACTGTAGCAATCATTCTTTGAAATTCGGATAAATTCCCAGCTTTTCCAATCAATCTATCTGAACTTAATTTGAAAATAAAATCACCATAACCGAGATCATTTCTAAGAAAATCCTTTAATTCCGAATAAAGGTTTGGTGAATATTTAGCAATAAATTTAATATTATTCTCTTCAGCAAATGTTTGATTAAATGAATCTGAGGATTGTAGTAAAATTGGTAAAGAGGGATTCTCTTCCCGTATTTTCAAAAGAAGCCTGCGACCGGCAGTATAATCAAAATTGTCTTTAATTTTCAAACTTGCACTACCAATAACACACAAAAGATGTTCTTTATAGGTTTGATAAAGATTTTTTGCTTCCTCATAAGATTTTGCCAAAAGAATCTTTGGTCTCGAACGTCTATATAAGTGTCGAGTATTTTCATTGAACTCTAATTCAATTAATTTTTCTGTCTCAACAATTATCTCTTTGAATATAATTGATAAATACTCAGAATAGTATTGTGGCGAATTTTCAATCAGTAAAATCACTCTTACCGTACCTTCGAGAACATCATAAGAAGCGTTTACTTTATCTTCAAGAGATTTGATCATTGCGATAAATAATTTATTATCTCCATTCCACATAAAGACATTATCAAAATTTTCAAGTTGATCAATATTATTTTTCATTGAATCAATTAGTGACATTCTATTTAACAAAACTTGTATTGGAGTATCAACTAATTTATTTTTTATTTTTTTTACAAGTTCAAACGGTATCTTCCTATGGCTTCTAACCATAAAAATAATTAGATCAAATTGTTGCTCTTCAATAATTTTATCAATATCATCACCAAACATCAAAGTTGTTAAATGTGGAGGAGATGATAAATCCATTAATTTATATTCACCAAAAATTCTATCAGAAATAAAACCATTCTCTTCCAAAACCAAAGTATCAGCAAAACTTGAAATGAATAAAATCTCTTGAACTTTATACTTCATAAGATTATAAAAAATCTGGCTATTGAAATTGGATATATTGAAATTTTTATAAAAATCACTATTGCTCATTTGTACCTCATTTATTATAAATAGTTCTTGGACGAAAACTAACTTTTTCTGAATTTTCTTTTTTTGTCGCTACTCT
>JAOZMQ010000056.1:0-5513 GCA_029934195.1 Candidatus Cloacimonadota bacterium
GGTTATCTTTAGAATTTTATTGGATGTGATCTGAATATAATTAAACCACATTCCTTCACAAGCTTTTCACAAGTATTTCATTTCTTTTTGTGTAAGTTTGTGAGAGAGAGTGGTATAACTTGACTTGAATTGTTTTGGAAAAAACTATATCTAAAAGTATCATTTGACATTTTTTTTATCAATAAAAATTTAAAAGAAAAAGTTAAAAGAGATTATATGAAAAAAGACTTATTTATAATTATAGTGATTTTATTTCCATTCTTTCTATTAGCACATCCGCATGTTTTTATCGGAGTTGATTCAGAATTTATTTTTACCCAAACAGAGCTTTTGGAAATAAAATTCCACTGGGTTTTTGACGACATGACAAGTTTTGCTGTTTTAGAAGAATTCGATAAAAATGGAGATGATATTTTAAATGAAAGCGAAACTTTGCGAGCATTATCTGTTTTTAAAGAATTACAAAGTGAGCATGATTATTTTATTCATCTTACCATCAATGACTCTACTTTCACTGATATTCAACTTTCAAATTTCAAAGCTGTAATGGAGGATATTTGCCTTGCATATTATTTTGATGTAAAAATAAATCTTCCAATTTCTAAAATTAAAGGGAAAATAAAATTATCTGTCTATGATGCTGAAAATTATGTAAAATTATTTATTCATGAAGATTTGGGATTTCGATACAAATCACCGGAAACAATAAAAATTGAAGCAAAAAAATATATTAATTATGATATCTCTTTTTATTATGGACAATTAAATCCTGAAGAATATTCCATCGAGATAATAAACGAGTAGGTTTCAATGAAAAAAATAATTCTAATTCTCTTGAGTTTATTATTTATTAGCAATATCTTTGCACAATTCACTCAAAAAAAAAGTACCCTTAATACTGCAAATAATAATAAAAAGATGTCAATGTTCCAAAAATTTATGGATAAAAATACAGAGAAACAATACGAAATAAGAAAAAAAATGTCGAGTACAATGCGTAAACTCAGACAAGAAAAATCTTTCTCACTTTATGCAACGCTTTTATTTATTTCATTTCTGTATGGAATTTTTCATTCAATTGGTCCTGGACATGGAAAAGTATTAATTTCAAGTTCATTTCTTGCTGGAAATCCAGAAATTTTAAAAGGATTACTTTCCGGAGTTCTTTTTGCTTTTACACATTCCTTATCCGGTTTAACATTAGTTGGGATTTTAAAACTATTAAGTCTTGGAGTTTCAAGTAATTCAGAAAATTTTGTCCAGATAGCACAAAAAATTAGTTTTTTAATTTTAATTTTATTAGGAATATATTTATTTATAAAAGCTATTTTGAATAAAACAGAGCATCATCAGCATGACAACAAAAGCCTTTTTGCATCTGTTTTATCTATCGGACTTGTTCCCTGCCCCGGAAGCATAATTATTGCCTTATTTTCGTTAAGAATGAAAATGTTTGGTTTCGGAATTTTAATGATTCTATCAATGGCTGTTGGGATGTCAGTTATTATCTCTCTCGTTGGAGTTCTTACTATTATCTTTAAAAATTCTTTTTTAAAATTGTTTGAAGGAAATTCCTTTACATATCATCGTATTATTAAAACTATCAACATTTTAGGAAGTCTTTTTATCATTGGATTTTCATTATTATTTTTGATTTTTTAATTGCTATTTGCGTATTTATAGAGAGCTTGATGAATAAGAAATGGAGAAGAGATGACAAGAAATCAAATAGAATATGATAAAGAAATTGACGAAAAAAAAACTTACACTTTTCAACAAATTGACGAGATGAATGCAAAAGTAAAATCATTAGCTTTCTCAAATAATAATGCAAGTAAAAAATTAGCTGAAAATGTTTTGCAAATTGCAATAAAAAAAAAATATCTTCTCGGAAAATCCAGTGCTTATCATAATTTAGGACTTGTTTATTATTTTGACGACCAAGATAAAGATAGTATTGTCGCCTTAGATTATTATAATAAAGCATATAAACTTATTGAAAATAGTTCTCATCTTTTACATAAAGCGGCAACTCTTAATAATATCGCATTGGTTTATTATGATAGAAGTCAATTTGAGAAAGCAATTCATTTTCATTTACGGGCGTTAAAATTGCGTATTGAATTCGGAGAAAATAAATTCATTATTCAAAGTTTTGATAATATTGGTAATACTTATCTTATTCAAAACGATTTTGAAAATTCTCTTAAATACTATCTAAAAGCTTTTAAGTTGAAAAAAAAACAAAAAACTCCTCAAAATATTCATCTATCTCTTTTTAATATTGGAAGAGTTTATGAAAAACAGGAAAAATTTGCAAAAGCCATTGATTATTTTTTAAGTGCATTGACCATTTCTGACGAACAAAATGATGTCGTTATGAAGGGAAAGATTTATGATTCTCTTGGTGGAAGTTATTCGCATTTAGGCAAATATAAACAAGCTTATAAAATGCTGAACAAAAGTTTAGAGATTTATAAAAACATAGATGATTCAAGCGGTTACGCTTCTGTTTTAAATAGTTTTGGTATTTATTATTGGTTCCAAAAAGACTATGGAAAAGCATTACAATATTATAAAGATTCTCTTAAAATTTGTAGAAATTTTCATTACCGAAGAGATACGACTGCCACTTTGAAAAACATTGGATTATTACAAACAGAATTAAAAATGTTTACACAAGCAAAATCATCACTTGATGAAGGATTACAATTAGCATTAGAAATTGATGATAAATTTATGATAAGTGGTTTCTACAAAGTAATAAGTCTTCTTTTTCTTGCTCAAAATGATTATGAGAAAGCTTATGATTTTGAAATAAAATATTCTGAGATTAATAATCTTATTAATGAAAAAGAAGAATCTGATAATATCGCAAAACTAAAAGTAGAATTCAATCTGGAACTTAAAGAACGAGAAGCAGAAATACACAAATTGAAAAATATTACTTTAGTTGAAACCAATAATAAACTTCTAAAAAGTGAACACAATTTGAAAGAACTGACCAAAACTCTTGAGAATCGGGTTCAAGAAGAATTAAAAAAAAGAGAAAAACAACAACAATTTCTTATTCAAAAATCTAAATTAGAATCAATGGGGAAACTTGCGGCAGGCATTGTTCATGAAATAAATCAACCGCTTGGTGGAATTTCTATGGGATTAGAAAATATCTATTTTGCTTTCAATGAGAATAGATTAACAGCAGAATATTTTGATAAGAAATATAAAGATATTGATGGATATTTTGATAGAATAAATAAGATAATTGAACATATAAAACTTTTTTCTCGCGACCAAAAAACAATTCTCTTTGAAAAGATTAATATTAATGAAGTAATTAAAAATGCTTTTTCATTGTTACAAACACAATACAAAAATCATGATGTAAATGTTGAATTTAAACTTGAAAAAAATATCAATTTTGTAAGCGGAAATAAATTCAAATTTGAACAAGTTGTCATCAATCTTTTCACAAATGCAAAAGATGCTGTTACAGAAAAAGAACATAACGCAGAGGAAATTTTCGTTAAAAAGATTTTTGTCAAAACTTATAACAAAAAAGATTTTGTCTATTTAGAAATCATAGATAACGGGTTTGGTATTTCTAAAGAAATTTTACCAAAAATTTTTGATCCTTTCTTTACAACCAAAGAACCAACAAAAGGTACAGGTCTTGGGCTTTCAATAATTTATGGGATTATTAAAGAGATGAAGGGTGAAATTTTAGTAGAAAGTAAAATTGAAGAATTTACAAAAATGAAAATAAAATTGCCAAACATAGAGAATAATGAACAACCTTAATGTTAACCGGGTATCCTTAAAAAAGATATTTTTTCTTTATCTAATTGTGCTACTTCATAATTTTTTGTTTTCTGAATCACAACACGATAGCCTTTTAACATCACTCTCGATAAGTACTGGAAAAGAAAAAGTACATCTTTTGTTAAACTATAGTCATCAGGTATATTCTCCTAATTCCATTCAATACAATTCGCCACAACAAGTTATTGATTATATGTATGAAGCATTGTCTATTAGTAGAAAAGAGAAGCTAATAGAAGAAGAAAGTAAATCGCTACAATTTTTGGGTTATGCTTATTCGATAATGGGTGATTTTGAGAACTCTGTTAAATTCTTGAATGAAAGTCTAAAAATTGCAAAGAAAAGTAATTTGAAAAAAAGAATTCCATTAATTTACTTAGATCTTGGGGACATTAATTTTGATCGTTTTGAATATGAAAAATCTTTGGAATTTTATAAGTTATCTTTAAAAATTTACAATAAAAATAAATCAAAAATTGATATTGCAGGAATACATAAATTAATGGGAAATTCTTATTTAAAAATGGAAAATACAGAAGCAGCATTACAACATTTCAGAGAAAGTCTATCTATCTATAAAAAATTAAACGAGAAGGCTTTATCTGCTTCAATGCTTAATAATTTAGGAAGTGTTTATTATAAGCAAAACAATCTAAGTAAAACTTTAGAATCATTTTTACAGTCTTTACAAATAAGAGAAGAAATTGGAGAGGAAATCGATATTGCATATACTTGGTTGAATATCGGATCTTTCTATATTCGTATGGAAAACTATGATAAATCGTTAGAATACCTGATGAAAGCTCGAAATTTATTTGAAAAATTTGGGAATTACCGATTGTTGTCGCAAACATATAATACACTTGGCATTGTATATAGAAATCTTAATAATTATGACAAAGCTATAGAAAATTATTTAAAAGCTCTGGAAATAGGTGAAACAGCTCATTATACTGCACGAAAAGGAGCAATTCTAAATAATCTTGCTGTTTTATTGGAAAAGCAAAATAAATATTCAGAAGCAATTAAATATTACACAAAAGCTTTAGAATGGAATAAAATCACCAAAGATATTTCGAATCAAGCTTCTTGCTTAAATAATATTGCTGTTCTTTACTTGAATATGTTTAATTATGAACAAGCTGATTTTTATTTTGAACAAGCTTTAAATATTGCACTTGAATATAAATTCTATAATCATTTGGAAAATATTTATAAAGGATTGAGCAATTATTACAAAGATGTCGGTAATATTCAAAAATCTTATGACAATTATATTCTTTATACTGAACTTAGAGATAGCCTAAGATCTGAGAAAAACACTAAATTTATATCAGAATTACAAACAAAATACGAAACCGAAAAGAAAGAAAAAGAGATTGAAGTTTTAACTAAAAATAATGAAATTCAAGAGATTAACTTATTGTCACAGAAAAAACGAATAAATTTAATTGTTCTCAGCGTTGCACTTTTTTTTATTCTCAGTTCCATCATTTTTAGAATAAAACAAAAAGAAATCCAAGCTCAAAAAAGAGTGGAAGCCGAGATAAAAAAACTAAACAAAGAACTTGAGAATCGGGTTCAAGAAGAATTAAAAAAACGAGAAAAACAACAACAATTTCTTATTCAAAAATCAAAATTAGAATCAATGGGGAAACTTGCGGCAGGCATTGTTCATGAAATAAATCAAC
>JAOZMQ010000056.1:5613-9161 GCA_029934195.1 Candidatus Cloacimonadota bacterium
AGGTACAGGTCTTGGGCTTTCAATAATTTATGGGATTATTAAAGAGATGAAGGGTAAAATATCGGTTGAAAGTAAAATTAGAGAATTCACAAAAATGAGAATTAAATTGCCGAAAATTGGTTAAGAAATAAGTTTTGCGTGAAGTTAATGAAGAAAAATAAATGGGAAATTACAATTTTTTAGCTTCGTAAAATCTACTTGCCATTCAAGTATTATATTGTAAAAACCCAATAAAAGCTAATTAACTTTTGGAGTATATACAAAATGAAAAAAATGAAAGTATTAATCATTGATGATGAAAAAATCTTTAGAGATGAAATTTCAGATTTTTTGAAGACAAGAGATTACACTGTTTTATCTGCTGATAAACCTTCTGTCGGATTAAATTTTTTGGAAACAGAAGCTATTGAAATTGTAATTTTAGATATTGATTTACCAGAAATGAGTGGAATTGATGTTCTAAAAATAATTAAAGAAAAATATCCGGAAATAGAAGTTATTATGATTACTGGCTTTGGAAATATGAGAATTGTAATCAATGCTCTTCGACTTGGTGCTTTTGACTTTTTCCCAAAACCTTTTAAACTTATAAATATCCAAGCTTCAATTGAACGAACTGCTAAATTTGTTAAAATGAGAAAAAAATTAATTCAATCTGAAAAAAATCTTTTCCTTGTTTCTAAAGAATTACAATCAAAAACAGATAGTAGGATTATTGGAGAAAGTAAAGCGATAAAATCAATAATAAATTTGATGGCAAAAATCGCAAAATCAGATAAAACAAATGTGCTTATAACCGGTGAAAGTGGAACAGGAAAGGAACTTGTTGCTCGCGGTATTCATTATCTTAGTAACAGAAAAAATCATTATTTTTATGATGTTAATTGTTCTGCTGTTCCTGAAACTCTTTTTGAAAGTGAGTTTTTTGGTCATAAAAAAGGAGCATTTACAGGAGCTATTGAAAACAAAACCGGATGGTTTGAAATAGCAGATAAAGGTTCTCTTTTCTTAGATGAAATTGGTGATTTACAGATGAATTTACAAACAAAATTTTTGCGAGTTTTGGAACAAAATAAAATAAGAAAAGTAGGTTCCAACAAAGATATTGAAATTGATGTTAGAATCATCGCTGCTACCAATCGTGATTTGCAAGAATTGATTCAAGAAAAGAAATTTCGAGCAGATTTATTCTATAGATTTAGTACTTTTGTTATTCATATTCCTCCTTTAAGGGAACGAAAAGAAGATATTCCTATTTTAATAAATTATTTTGTAGCTAAATTTTCCAAAGAAATGAAAAGAAAAATTCCAACTATTGATAGAGATGTTACCCATAAATTGAATAACTATTCTTTTCCCGGAAATATCAGAGAATTAAAAAACATTGTAGAACAAGCTATCATTCTTTGTGACGGCGATTCATTGCAAATTGAGCATTTCCCAATTCTTAATTCTGCACAATTAAATAACGATCCTCAATCTGAAGTGAAAAAGATTAATAATTTTGATCTCAATTTTAATATTGATCAGCTTGAAAAAAGAATAATTCTGGAAGCACTATCAGAAGCAAATTACGATAAATCAAAAGTGATCAACCTTTTAAATATTTCGCGACAATCATTTACAAGAAGATTGGAAAAATACGGAATTAAGATTTAATTATTGACAATAAAAATGAAAAATACAGCAATAATGTTTAATAATATAAAATCTTAAGAGGAAAAAATGTGTAAGAAACAAATTTTCTTAATGATGGTTGTTGCAATCAGCAGTCTTGTTTTTGCAAATTTTTCTATTGGAACAAAATCAATTAATACGAGAAATAAGAAAAATCCTATTTCTAATGAAGATGTATCTGCAACTAACAAATAAAAGAAAATTAGTTTTCGTTTAAGTACTATATAATCAAAGCAGGTTAAAGGAAAATAATAATGAAAAAGCTACCAATATCAAATTCGGTATTTAAAAGAGTTATCGAAGAAAATAATTGTTATGTTGATAAAACAAAATATGTTAAGATGTTAGAAGATTATCCAAGTATTTATTTTTTTCTCTCACGTCCAAGAAGATTTGGGAAAACTTTATTTTTAGATACTTTACGAGCAGCTTATGCTGGAGAAAAAGAACTCTTTGAAAATTTATATTTAGAAAAGAATTGGGATTGGACAAAAAAACATCCGATAATTTCCATCAGTTTTGGTTCTGGTACTTTGAGAAATGAAAAAGAATTGGAAATCAGAATTCTGGAAATTTTAAAAGATAATGCAGATAAAAATGGAATCCAATTTGAGAGAGAATCTATTCCCGGAAAATTTGAAGAACTAATTTCTAAGTTATACGCTAAATTTAATTTGCGGGTTGTTGTTCTTATTGATGAGTATGATAAACCAATTCTTGACAATATTACAAAACCAGTCGCCAAAACTATGAGAGATGGTTTAGCAAGTTTCTATTCAGTATTAAAAGATGCTAATCAATACTTGAAATTTGTATTTTTAACAGGTGTTTCAAGATTTAGCAAAACAAACATTTTTAGTAAATTAAACAATATTATAGATTTATCGCTAAATAAAGATTATGGAAATATTTGTGGTTATACTCAAATTGAAATGGAAAAAGTTTTCAAAGAGTATCTTTTCGGTGTTAATCTTAAAACTGTAAAAGAATGGTATGATGGCTATAATTTTCTTGGAAATGATGTTTATAATCCTTTTGATATTTTACTTTTTCTTGTCGATAAAAGCTACAAACCTTACTGGTTTCAAACTGGAACTCCAACATTTTTATTAGATTTAATCAAACAGAAAAAATACTATTTACCGGACTTAGATAAAATTGATTTAACAGAATTACAATTAGAAGAATTCGATATTGATATGATTCAATTAGAAGTTCTATTATTTCAAACTGGTTATTTGACTATTAAAAAGGCATATCGAGAAGGTCATTTAGATTTATATGAACTTTCAATTCCCAATAAAGAAGTTCAAATTGGTTTGAACGAATATTTATCAAGAATGTTTTTTGCCCCCGGCGAAAACAATTTAAAACAAAAAACTCAATTAAGTAGAACAATTTACCGCTCATTGTATAACAAAAATCCAGCTATTTTGGAAGACAGTTTTAAAGCCTTTTTTGAAAGCGTTCCGCATGATTGGTATCGAAAAAATGATATTGCAAATTACGAAGGTTATTACAATTGTGTTTTCTACACTTTTTTTACTGCTCTCGGAGAAACCGTTATTCCCGAAGATTCAACAAAAAAAGGTGATATTGATATGGCAGTTATCACAGATGAAGCAGTTTTTATTTTTGAATTCAAGATGAAAACTAACCCTCAAAATGCGATGCAACAAATTAAAAATAAAGGATATTACAAAAAATATCTCAACGATAAAAAAGAAATCTTTCTTGTTGGAATAGAATTTGACGAGAAAATTAAAAATATATCGGAATTTGAATGGGAAGAACTTAAAATTGTATCTGCACAAAATAAAGGAAAATAATAATGAAAAAGCTACCAATATCAAATTCGGTATTTAAAAGAG
>JAOZMQ010000056.1:9261-11706 GCA_029934195.1 Candidatus Cloacimonadota bacterium
GGGAAGAACTTAAAATTGTATCTGCACAAAATAAAGGAAAATAATAATGAAAAAGAATAATTTCTCCGTTTAGTGTCACTTCTTGAAGCAAATGCTAATACATTAGGCTACAAAAACATAGCTTCTATGAAGTTGAAAAATAAATAATTTCCCAATTAATCTTTCTTCATTTCCTTCATGGTTAAAAATTCCTTTTTCGTTTAGTATTTTATTTTCTTAAATCAGCGTAACTCTACGTAAATCCGTAACTTATCTCTTTTCTTTCAAATACTAAAGAGATAAACTGGTTATAAAAAATTCAAATATATTTTTTTCAATTTTTATAAAAAAACACATCAGATTTTTTCTCTTTACAAATATTAACAATAAATATTTGTTGGTATCAAATAAGTAATTACCAAATAGCATTCTCACTTTATTAATCAATTTACTAAACTTAATTTTAAAAATAGAGCAAAAAAATTTGCTCCCAGAAGTTATAATAAATTATATCTTTTTTTACTTAAACAAAACAATAATTTGGAGGAATTATGCGAAAACCAAGACAGTATGAAGTAAAAACATCTTTTCTTAAAAAAGTACTATTAATGATCTCAATTATGTTATTATTAACTGTATTTCTTTCAGCAAAAGAACTCATTTGTGTTTGCGAAAATGTTAACGATTTTCCTACAGTAATAGGCGACTCAGAAAAAATTCTTGATACAAATCCGGGAATGGGAATAGAAGCTGTCTATTTACTTGAAAAAAAATTAGGAGTTAAAATTACAATTAAACGTCTCCCTTGGAAAAGATGCCTTCAAGAGTTAAAAACCGGAAAAGCAGATCTCCTTTTTACAGCCAGTTTTAAAGAAAAAAGAAAAGAAATAGGTAAATATCCGGAAATCAATGGCAAAGTCGATCCGAATAGAAAATTTTCATCTTCGTCTTATGCTTTCTACAAATTGAAAAGCTCTCCACTTGATTTTACTGGAAAGAATTATTCAACATTTACTAAATTAGTTGGTGCTCCTCGTGGATATTCAATTGTTGAAGATTTGAAAAAGAAAGGGTTAAAAATTGATGAAGGACCTTCAACTTTAATAGATTTCAAAAAATTGATGAATAATCGAATACAAGCTGTTGCTGCTTTGGAATTAACAGGAGATTTTTATCTTACAAGCAATCCAAACTTATCAGCAAAAATTGAAAAAATGAAGCCTTTAATTACAGAAAAACCGTATTACTTTATGATTTCACATCAATTTTACAATTCAAATAAAGAATTGAGTGAAAAAGTATGGGATACCATTGCTGAAATTAGAGAAGATCCAGACTTTAAGAAAAAACTGAAAAATTATTTAAAATAATTTTTTTATTAATTAATTTGTGCAATTCGATTACAAAGACCTTTTTGTAAAAGAATTGCACTTTTTTTGTTTAATTTGAATTTTTATTCAACTCTTACCTGCATAAATATTTTTACTACAAATATTTCTGTTTTTCCTCACCTTGAACCCAAGCATACAATTCAATATAAGGTTTTACTGGACTAAAATTAATTTTTGGAAATAAAACTTCTTCTATCTGAAAAAAACCAACTGATTCTGTCATTTCAACATTAATTTGTATTGGTTTATCTTTACCTGCTACAATTTCTACATTGTTAATTGCCGATGCTGAATATTTATGGATATCTCCTACTTTAGGTTGTGAGCTTAATAAACTAGTTATTCTCGCCCTTCCTTTTTCCATATCGCATCCATCTCCGACAAGTACTAAACCGGCTTCAAGTGAATGAATTTTATGTGAAGCCATGTGTCCAAAAATACCTTCTACAATCATAGATCTCAAGATCATCTGTTTTACAATATTTTCTTTATATAATTTTTTAAGAATTTTCTCAATGTAAGGTAACGATAAAATAACGCTAAGATGTTCATGTTGTTCTCTCGAAACTGTCATTCCAAAATCGTGAAACAATGAAGCAATTAAAACAGCTGTTTTACTATCATCTACCGTTCCAATACCTTCATTTTCGAGATTAAATTTAATACCTCTTTCATGTAATAAATCAAACATTTTAATAGCATTACTCGCTGCTTTTCTCATATGTACAGGACCATGATCATTGTAGCCAAGACGTTTTATCGAAACGACATTTGCATAATCCTGAAGATGTTGGATCTCTTTATTTTTAAAAATCCATTCTGCTGCAAGTTTTGTATTTCCTTCCAAACGATAAAGAATTTTTTTTTCTAAGCTAATTTGTTTTGATGATTTCAATTATAACCTCCTTATGATTAAATAATAAATAATCAATTAAATACATAAAAATTTTTAGCTCTAATTTGTCAAAAAGTAATAACTGAATTTTTCTTTTATTTATTTATGAATTATTTGACGAATAAAATGCAATATTATAAAATCGTTTTTTTTAATCTATCAAAATTAAAAAATATGATC
>JAOZMQ010000407.1 GCA_029934195.1 Candidatus Cloacimonadota bacterium
AAAAAAAATATCTATGAGGTCAGGTTTTCTGAAGTTAGTTTTCGTTCAGATACTAATACTCTATCAGAAAACATAACTGGAAGAATTCAAAAAATATAATAAATTGCTCGTGGTTTTAAAGTGTTTAAAAATTATCGAATTACAATCCTTTTTTACCTCGTGAAATTAGACCTTTCTCCACAAAACTTTTGTAGTACTAAATCATTGATGTCGAGATGTTCTGAAAATATTCCATAAAAGTACTGGACACGAGAGCAGAAGTTTTTGACGTGGACACATAAAAAATATACAATTTTTAGGAGAGATAATGGATTTATATAAGAGACTAACAAATTTTGATAAACTTTTTGTAATTGCTGGAACTTGCGTTGTTGAAGATGAAAATATCATGATGAAAACAGCAGAATCTCTTTGTAAAGAAACTGAAAAAAGAGGAATAAATTTTGTTTTTAAAGCATCTTTTTTGAAATCAAATCGAACTTCAATTACTTCTTTTACAGGACCTGGAATTCAAGAAGGTTTAGAAATGCTATCCAAGATAAAAAAAGAATTTAATGTTCCACTTTTAACTGATGTTCATGAAACTTCTGAAATTAAGGCAGTTGCAGAAGTTGTTGATATTATTCAAATACCTGCATTTTTAAGCAGGCAAACTGTTTTGATTTCTAAAGCTGCTCAAACCGGTCGTATCATTAATATAAAAAAAGGACAATTTATGGCTCCGGAGGATATGATCAATGCAGCTGAGAAAATAACTGCTCAAAATAATTTCAATCTAATGTTGACAGAAAGGGGAACTACTTTTGGCTATCACAATCTTGTAGTGGACTTTAGAGGTTTTGCGGTTATGAAAAGTATTGGATTTCCTGTAGTGTATGATGTTACGCATAGTTTGCAACGACCATCAATAAATAAAGTGTCGGGTGGTAATCCGGAATATGCAATAATGATGGCAAAGGCGGCATTATCAACTAATTTTGTTGATGGCTTATTTTTTGAAACTCATCCTTATCCAGAAGAAGCTTTAAGCGATGCAGCCAGCATGATCTCCCTTGAGAAAATTCCCAATTTACTTGATGAGTGTTTAAAACATTTTAGAATTTAAATTTGAATTTGATGAGTTTTTTCAAGTACTGAGATGAATTTTGATTTTTGGAATAAAAGAGAAAATAAAAAAGGTTAGATATGAAAATTTTTAATAAAATAAAATTACTTATTATGGATTGTGACGGTGTTTTAACTGATGGAAAAATTATCTATTCTGATAAAGGAGCTGAAACTAAAAATTTCAATGCAAAAGATGGTTTAGGCATTAAGTTGTTAAGTTTTACAGACATAAAAACAGCTATTATTACAGGAAGAAAGTCAGAGTTATTAGAAAGAAGATGTAAAGACTTATCAATAGATTTTCTATATCAAAAGGTTTCCAATAAGCGAAAGAAAGTTGAAATACTTCTGGAAAAAATGAAAATTGGCTGGGAAAATGTCGCCTTTATTGGAGATGATTGGAATGATTATCCTGTTATTCAAAAAGCAGGGCTAACAGCAACTCCTGCTGATGCATTTCGTGAAATAATAGAAATTGTTGACTATAAAACTGAAAGATGTGGGGGAGAGGGTGCTGTTCGAGAATTTATTGATTACATTTTAAAAAGAAAAGGAATTTATGAAAAAACTATCCAGAAATTCATTGATTATCTTAATTCTCATTAGTTTGTTTTTTTTGATTTCATGTTCTTTTGATGAAAGTGATTTTTCTGATTTAAGCATGAAGAATCTTCCAGATGAAATAAGTGATTCAGTGAGAATTGTAGCCACAAATTTTAACAAAACCGATTATATTCTTGATGCTGTACATATAGAAAGATTTTATGATTCTAAGATAACAAAAGCAGATACCATTTTTGTTCAAACCTTTGATATCAACGGTCAATTGAAATCTACTTTATATAGTGACAAAGCTGATATGGATGAAATTAGTAATATATTAGTCGCAGAATCAAATGTTAAAATAGAAAGTGATAACGGAACTTTATTGACTCAATATTTAACTTGGGATAGAAGTACCGATAAAATATATGCTAAAGGAAAAGTTACCATAATTAGAAATGAAAACGTTTTGAAAGGCTATGAATTATATACAGATATTAATTTGGATAAACTCGATTTGATAAATGTCACTGCTGAAGGAAAACTTGATAATGAAAGTCTTGATTGGTAGTTTTCTATTTCTACTTTTAATTTTATATTCACCACTATTTTCAAAAGATGAGATGCGTCCGTACAAACTTATTCATGCAGATTCTCTCACTATCGAAAAGGAATTTGCAGAATATGTTACTTATTTGAATGGCAATGTTCATTTTTTTTATGGAGAGACAGAATTCTTATCAAATCATGCACAGATTTTTGATATTCAAAAGATTGTTCACTTAATGGGAAAAGTAAAAGTTATTGATGATTCTTTGACATTACGAGCAGATAAAGTTAGTTATTTCAGACAAAAAGAAAAGATTGAATTAAAAGGAAATGTAATAGTTAATGAATTTCATATTGATGGTACATTTAAAGAGTTTGAATCCGGTAATGCAGAATATTTTAGAACAGAGAGAAAACTTACAGCACTCTCAAATGTTAAATTTCATGATTCTAAAGATAATTTAAATGGGAATTGTGGATATGTTAATTACGATTTTGAATCAGGTTACGGATTTATGATTAGGAAACCTGAAATATTTATAAATTCAAAAGATTCACTTAAAATTACTGCACAAAAAATTGAGCTTTATAAAAATAAGGAAAAAATTGTTGCTACTTTTAACGTCAAAGTTTTTGCAACAGATTTCCATACTGAAAGTGATTTCTTAATATATATGCAGAATAAAGATGAAGCAATTTTTCTTGGAGAACCTATGTTTTTTTCTGAATTTGCTGACGCTTCAGCCGAAGAAATCAGAATTTATATGTATGAAGAAAAACTTGAAAAAGCTGTTTTCCAAGATTCTTGTTTAGTAGAATTTTCTATAGAAGATGCACAAAAAGACACAACCATTGTCTTAGAAAAATTAAGTTGGGTTCGTTCACACTATATGGAATTTCTTTTTGAGGAGGGTAAAATTACCAAATGTAATGCCGAAACTGATGTCGATGCATTTATTTTTCAT
>JAOZMQ010000408.1 GCA_029934195.1 Candidatus Cloacimonadota bacterium
TATCTCTAAAACATTGAAAATCCTTCGGATTAAAATTTTAGTCTGAAAGACTTTCTTGTAACAGCCCTGTTTTGAAAGGTGAGTTGTAACCAATAAAAAAAGGCTACCGATTTTCGATAGCCTTTACAATAACTCTATTTATCAAAAAATACGATTATTAAACAACACCTTGATCTAACATTGCATTTGCAACTTTTAAGAAACCAGCAATATTCGCACCTTTCACATAATCAACAAAATTTTCATCTACTCTACCATTTGCAACACAAGCACTGTGAATATCAGCCATGATAGTTTTAAGTCTTTCGTCAACTTCTTCTGCAGTCCAATTGTATCTCATTGAGTTTTGGCTCATTTCAAGACCGGAAACTGCAACTCCACCAGCATTAACTGCTTTTCCCGGAGCAAAATCAACTTTTGCATCAAAGAAAACTTTAATAGCTTCCGGAGTACAACCCATATTTGAAGCCTCAGCAACACAGATTACACCATTATTAGCTAATAATTTTGCATCATCTTCGTCTAATTCATTTTGGATTGCACATGGCATAGCTATATCACATTTAACTTCCCAAGGTCTTTTACCAGGAATGAATTTTGCATTAGGATATTCTTCAACATAAGGAGCAACAACATCATTATTAGAAGCACGAAGTTCTAATAAATATTCAATTTTTTCTCCACTTACACCTTCTTCATCTAATATATATCCATCAGGACCGGAAATTGTAATTACTTTTCCACCTAATTCTGTAATTTTGAGAGCAGCTCCCCATGTAACATTACCAAATCCGGAAAGAGTAACAAGCTTACCTTCAAAACTATCATTTTTAGTAGCGAGCATACTTTTAGCGAAATAAGTTGCACCAAAACCAGTTGCTTCCGGTCTCACTAAACTTCCACCCCAATTGCGACCTTTACCAGTTAAAACACCAGTAAATTCATTACGGATTTTTTTGTACATTCCAAACAAGAATCCAATCTCTCTACCACCAACACCAATATCACCGGCTGGAACATCTGTATTAGGACCAATATGTCTGAAAAGTTCCATCATAAATGATTGGCAGAAACGCATAATTTCGCCATCTGATTTACCTTTTGCATCAAAATCTGATCCGCCTTTTCCTCCACCCATTGGAAGAGTAGTTAAACTATTTTTGAATGTTTGTTCAAAACCGAGGAATTTTAAAATACTTAAGTTGACACTTGGATGAAAACGAAGTCCACCTTTATAAGGACCAATAGCACTGTTAAATTCGACTCTAAATCCTCTATTAACATTGACTTCACCTTTATCATTTACCCAAGGAACTCTGAACATTATAACTCTTTCAGGTTCAACAATTCTCCCCATAATGTTAGCTTCAACAAAACTAGGATTATTTTCATACACATCCCAAACTGAGTCGATAACTTCTTCTACTGCTTGTAAGAATTCAGCTTCATTAGAGTTCTTAGCTATAACTTCGTTCATAAATTCTTTCTTGGTCATTTCAAAACCTCCAGATAATTTTTATTTATTTCTTTGTCCTCATCTCGTATCTATGATTTTCTGTCAAGAAAATCAAAAAAATAAATTTACTTTGTTTTTGAATCGAATTATCTTCAACTACAAGAAGAAGTTACGATTTAGAATAAATCTCGTATATTTCTCTATGGGACTTATTTTTTTATTGAATTTTAATTCAATTTTCATTTTTTTTGATATTTTTACCGATAATTCATTCTATATCTCGTTGGTTTTGATATTAATATTTTTTTCTCAGAAATAATCTCTTCGTTATCGAAATTATTTATACAAGGAGAAAATATCTTTGTCGAATCAATATCAATACTACCACTCTTGATATTGAGAATATAGACATAAGAAGAATCTTGAGGGATTATTAAATCGAATTTAGTGGAAAGTTCTGTGAAAAATCCTTTTTCTGAAAAACTGATTGTCTTGATTAAGGTATCACCATTTGTGGAATACCTCTCTTCCCATTTTTTACTTATTCTACTATTTGGAAAACCAAAACCTTGTGCTTCAAAGATTAGGTTTAATTTTTGATTTTGCCTTATAAGAAGATTTCCGTCATCAATATTTATGATTAAGACTTTAGATTTTGCATTTTTAAAATTCGGAAAGTAATTTTTTTCTGAGTAATAAGGAGTACCAAGAAGAAAAAAAGAAAGAGCTACAATTGCAACAATAATTGAAACAACCATCAATATTTTTTTCTTAAAAGGAGATAATTCTGCATTACGATTTTTCTTTTTATATAATAACTCTCTATCTAAGCCTATGTAATGATAACAAAATAATCCTGTTAAATAAAGAAAGCCAAAACACCAAATAACATCACTTAGAAAATGTCCTCCTTGAATAATTCTTGCCGCCCCAATCAAACCACCGTAGAATAAGCCTAAGAAAAAAAAACCGGAAGCAAGAATCTTTTTCTTCTTCCTTAATAAAAAATATGGCATGAAAAGATAGAATCCAACCGAAGCATGACCACAAGGAAATGATTTACCTTTTCCACTTATTCCTTTTGTAAGTACCGGCAAAAATTCTTCTTTCCCTCCAAATTCTTGAATCTCACGTGGTCGTGGTCGTCCCCAATTTTCCTTGAAAATTGTATTTACAATTATTCCCGGTCCAAGAAGCATGGTTAATGCAAAAAATAATGCAATTTTTCTATAAATAAGAAATTTGCTAATAAAATACGAGAAAATAAATAAAAGCAATGAAGTAATAGAAATCAAAATTGCAGGAATATTTCCATAATGATAAAGAAAATTCCAAGGTTGGGCTTTTTTCAAAAACCACCCATTTTCTGAGCTATAAAATGATTTGTGCAAATCAATATCTAAAGAAGGATATTTTATAAAAAAAAATGAGATTGCAAACAAAACAATCAATAAAACAAGTGCTTCTATTCCAATACGTAATTTCATTTTTTCCTCAATTTTTTGATTGTATTTAACTTTGCAACAGGAAAACAAAACATAATTTCTAAAAGGCAATTCTAACCAAAATAGATATCAAACAATAATCTGTATTCTAAAAAAAATGTAGTTACCAGCAATTTCTATTGTTTTATATAAGAATAATCCATTAGAAATATCATTGAATAATTATTTAATTAGTACTTGAACGAAAACTAACTTTTTCT
>JAOZMQ010000409.1 GCA_029934195.1 Candidatus Cloacimonadota bacterium
TTTGGGTTTCTTTCCGAGGAGCTGGAATTGACTGCGTCGGAGCCTTCGGTATTTTTCCAATGCTTGGAAAACAATACTCCATCACTCCACCCTTCCATTATTTCATGGCCTTACAGGCCGAGGAAGTGGATGGCGAGGCCGGAGAGGCAAATGGCGAGGCCGGCAAAGGCGTGGCTCCAGCGCTCGAAGTGGTCGAATCGTGCGAAGCTGACGCCCCACGAGCTGATCATGACGATGCTCATCATGGTGGCGATGGTGACCACGCTGAAAACACTGGCAACCAGTACGGTTCCAAAGAGGCTCTCTTTGGCCGCCGGATACATCAAGAGCGGAATGAGCGGTTCGCACGGACCGAGCACAAAAATGGTAAACAGCACCCACGGGGTGAGACTTTTTTTTGAAGCGTGTTCGTGAGCGTGCGTGTGCTCGCCGGTGTTGTGATGCGTATGCACGGGGACACCATCGCCTTTCAAATGAAGATGGGTATGTGGGCGATTGCGAACCCCTCGGTGGATGCCCCACCCCGCATAAGCAAAGCCAAAGCCGATCAGAGCCCACGCCGCGAGATTGCCGCGAAAAGCTTCAAACGCTTCGAGTTTCATGACGGCGACTCCAAAGGCAATCCCGATCAAACCGAGGATGACGGAGCTGAGTACATGCCCCACCCCGCAGGCGAAAGTGATCCACGCCGTCTTCGCCGTGCTCCACTTACGCGCGCGGTTCATGACGATAAACGGCAGATAGTGATCCGGCCCGAGCAGTGTGTGAACAAAGCCAAGCGCCGCAGCCGTTCCGCATAAAATTAAAATTCCTGAATTCATTACTACCCCTAGTGTTACGTTTGCAACACTCGTAACACCGCAAAGGAAAGGTGTCAACTCATTCAACCGAAATAACAAAGAGAGCAGGCGGGACGCTCCGAAGTGTCGCGAGTCTCCAACCTGCGGTACATATGGGACAGGCTTTCCAGCCTGCCCATCCACGCTAGAGCTTTTTGCCTGTGCTGGCGGAGGTGAGCTCGCTCGATTTCACGCCGCGTGTGGCTTTGAGCTGGTCCGCCAATTTACGAACCGTGGCCGCCTCGCCTTTCACAATAATCACTTCGAGGCAATTATCGTGGTCGAGATGAACGTGAGTGGAAGAGATAATCAGATCATGGTGATCATGCTGAACCTCAGTAAGTTTATCCTGAAGCTGACGCTGGTGATGATCAAAGACGAGCGTGATCACGCCGACGACCTCTTCGCCCGCTTTCCACTCCTCGTCGATCAGTGTTTTTCGAACCAGATCGCGCACGGCTTCCGAGCGATTGGAATAGCCGTGCTTCTTGAGATTTCGGTCAAACTTTTTGAGCAGACCGTCATCCATAGATATTGAAAACCGTTCCATAGCTTTTCCTCTCATCAAGCTCGGCGGGAAGGTCTTCGACCATTCCCGCCCTACAACGCCTTCTTTCGTCTTTCAGTTTTTCTATCGAAAAAACAATCTAGAGCCGCCCACACAATAGGGTTTAACTCCCTCACGCAACATCTGCGGCGGCTCTAGGTTTGAGCTGCGGGAAGAGGATGACGTCGCGGATGGCGTCGGAGCCGCTGAGGAGCATCATGAGGCGGTCGATTCCAATGCCCATTCCGCCGGTGGGCGGCATGCCAGTTTCGAGTGCGCTGAGGAAGTCGTGGTCGATTTTTGAGGCGTCGCCACCCGCCTGCGTTTCGAAGCGGCGGCGCTGTTCGAAGGCGTCGTTGAGTTCGCTGTACGCGGGGGCGATTTCTTTGCCGCCGATGATGAGTTCGAAGACATCGACAAGCGACGGATCGTCAGCGCATGGTTTGGCGAGCGGGACGAGTTCGGCGGGGAGTCGCGTGATGAAGGTGGGCTGAATGAGCGTTCCTTCGATGGTTTTGTCGTAAATTTCGTGGGTGATTTTTTCGAAGTCGAAATCATCTTCGATGGCGACTTCAAGCTCGGCGGCTTTGGCTCGAGCGTCTTCGACGGTTTTGTCGAACCAGTCGTCGCCGAGGTTCTTTTTGATGAGGTCGTGATAGGCGATTTCGTTCCAAGGTGTGGAAAGATTGATTTTATTGCCCATCCATTCGACGTCGAGGGTGCCGAAGATTTTCTCCGCCAGGTGGGTGACGAGGCTTTGGATCAGCTCCTGCATCGAGCGCATGTCGCCGTAGGCTTCGTAGGTTTCGAGGACGGTGAATTCGGGGTTGTGGGTGCGGTCGAGCCCTTCGTTGCGGAAGTTGCGGTTCAGTTCGAATACTTTGTCCATGCCGCCGACGATGAGGCGTTTGAGATAGAGTTCCGGCGCGATGCGGAAAACCATATCTGTTCCCAGCGCTTGATAATGCGTTCGGAAGGGGTTGGCGGCGGCGCCACCGGCAATCGCTTGGATCATGGGGGTTTCGACTTCGCAGTAACCACGATCTTCGAGGAAGCGACGGATTTCGCTGAGCATCGCAGAGCGTTTTTTGAAGAGCGTCATCACTTCATCATTTGAGATGAGATCGAGTTCGCGCTGACGGTAGCGGGTTTCGACGTCCTGCAAACCATGGAATTTTTCGGGCGGTTGCAAAAGAGATTTGGAAAGGAGCGTCCACTCCGCAACGCGGACGGTATTCTCTTCGGTGCGTGTAATGAACAGCTCGCCGGAAACGCCGATGACATCGCCGAGGTCGAGGAGTTTGAAGGCGGTGAAGTTTTCATCGCCGATCAAATCCTTTTTGACCATGAGCTGAAATTGAGCGGAGCCATCGGAAAGATGCGCGAACGCCATTTTGCCCATTTTACGAAGAGCGACGATTCGTCCGCAGGCTTTAACCTGTTTGCCCTCTTCAAAGTTTTCGTGGAGTTTTTCGAGAGTGTCGGTGCGGTCGAAAGCGTTGCCATAGGCGGGAAAACCCGCCTCGGCGAGTTTTTCCATATTTTCGATGCGTTGCTGGCGATATTCGTTGTCTTGCATAAAAGTTCTCCTTAAAAAGCGGTGAATACTACTAGGCAACCCACCCCTACGCAAGGCAGGCCGTTTCCAATTTTCAGAAGCAACTGCGTTTGCACACAAACGAGCAACGGAGTCGATGGAGAGTCCCCATCAATCACAAAACAAATGGAGTGCGGGTTCGGAGTCACTGGAAAGCTCCCA
>JAOZMQ010000410.1 GCA_029934195.1 Candidatus Cloacimonadota bacterium
GAAGCTGCATAATGAGTGGCAGCTGCCACGCCGAAGGCTGTGGAGCTGTGTGTTACGCCTATTCTTTCTAAAATCAGTTTCATTATCTTTAGCAATTTTCAATTAATTCAAATTTGTTATTCAACGGATTGCAATATGAATTGATTGGCATTTCCTTGCACTTTCTTGTCCGTTTACTACAAACATAATTAAAAGCTATAAGGTACGCAAACCGCTGATTGCCAATTTATTTATATTGCGTGTTACCGCCTGTTTATATTTGTCAATAGTCATAATGGTCATCCTTCCAATCATCCATTTCTAACACAGCTGTCATTTCATCTATTAATCCGGCATTAATCTGTATTTGCAGGCAAGTCGATGCAACTGTCCTATCTTCTGTCTCATCTTTAATACGTTCAAGATTTTTTATAAAGTCATCTTCAATATCGTCATCGGAAACGCTAAAATAATTCTCTAATCCTTCCAATGCAGTGTACTGTTCTTTTACATTTTTACTATTTATTGATTTTACAAACAGTTCCTTTGCGATTGGAATATGATAATAGTTAATCAAATCTCCAATAAATCTTAAAGAACTTGAACGTCTCAAGTCACTTCCTTTACTATTATCATCTTTCATTTCTAAAATATCTTGTATTAGTCCAATCAAGCGTGATAAAATCTTTTTACCCGTTTTATCATAGTCTGTATTTGATAATAATTCTTCATTCTCCGTAATATCAAGTTTCTGTATCAAAAAGATTTGAAATGGGACTTTATTTACAAAATCCCAAAAATCTTTCTCTAAATGCCTAATTATCCTATTTTTAGTTTTCGCAATTTTAATTACTGTTTCACAAATTAATACTATGTCATCATAACTGATTTTTTTAGTTAATGCCTCATTCAAATGTGAATAGATGTATTTATAATCAATTTTATTGTCTGAACCATCAATTACTTGGTCAATCAATTTACATATTTCTTTAATATTCTTTTTTCCTATTTTTTCCATTAGTATACTATTGCGATGCAGTGTTTTAAATTGGCGGTAACTTGTGTGTATCACCTATTGTTGTTATACCTCTTATTTGGTGAGATAACAACAATGGTATATATTTTTCTTTTATCATTTTTTATAATTCCTCCAATTATTTTCAATAATTTCTATTACTTTTTACAGTCAAGACTTTTGCTTCAAATAGGCGTAATGTCTGGTGTATGCTCTGCCTTTTTTGGGCAGAGATACGCTTGTTACCACTAGCGGAACCAATAAATTATAGTCATACCTAAATATTCTATGTCTTACTTTTTTTTTGTAATTGTTTTCCATTCAGAAATTTCACCTGTTAAACTATCAAAATTTACTCCAACAAGAACAAGAGTTCTTTTATCCAGAAGATATTTATTGAAATATTCTTTTTCTTTTATTTGATTTAATGCTTCTTGTGTCGATTTGTCTAATTTAAACTCGAAAATATAAATATGAGTATCCGTTTTTACAACAGCATCCATTCTTCCGTCATTAGTTTTTACTTCTGTTTTTACACGAACACCAAGCATCATAAAGATAATATAAAAAATTGTCTGATAATATTTTTCGTGTTTTAATTTTATATCGTATTCTATTTTTGCGTAAAAAACTTTTAAAACTTTGTTGAATACTTTTTCTAAATCGTTTTCTGTTAAGCCTTCAACGAGATAATCTAATAAAGTCGGGATTTGATTATTTTCAACCGGAGTAAAATAGGCAGTAAGATATTCAATAAATGCAGTTTTTACTTCATTATTTGGATAAGAAAGCATATAAACATCATTACTTTCATTATAATCTTTTATTGTTAAATAACCAGTTTGATAAAGTAATGCTTCAGCACTAATATTCTCAATCTCATAACTTGAAAACATTGAAGCTTTTAATTTTAAACCTTCAAAGGTAGTGATATCATAATTCATTTTCTTTAGAAGCCTTAATAAAAATGTTGGTGTACCAGTCGCAAACCAATAATAATCAAAATTTCCTTGATCCATTGTCTTTGTGAATGAGACTGGATTGTAGAGGGTTATTGCTTTTTTTGAGAACCTTATTCCATTATACATAATTCGTAACTTATTTAGATAATCGAATTTACTCATATTATTTTTAATTGCATTTTCATCTATCCACTCAGCAAAATATTTTTCACATTCTTCCTGAGTAAATCCGCAAATGGTGGAATAGCGTTGATCCATTGTAATATCATCGAGATTATTAAGGTCACTAAAAACAGATACTTGTGTAAATTTACTGACTCCAGTTATAAAAGTAAAACGTAGATGTTCTTCCATTGCTTTGATTATCCCATAAAACTTTTTTAAGAAAGTTCTAATTTTATATACTTCATCAGTGTTGAGAATATTATCAAGAATTGGTTTATCGTATTCATCAATCAATATTACAACTTGTCCATTTTTGTAAGCTAACTCTTCTATTAAATCTTTAAACTTCAATGAAGCAATTTCGTCTTTAACAATTTCAATATCTGCTCGCTTGGCAAATTTATCTAAAGTTCTGCAAAGGTTAATATTTAATTCCTCTTCTGTCGAAGAACTCATCCCATTGAAAGCTAATTTAATAATCGAATATTTTCTCCACTCAATATCATTCTTATCATAGATATACAATCCTTTAAAAAGCTCTTTGTTTCCTGAAAAAAATGATTCCAATGTTGATAATGTTAATGATTTTCCAAATCTTCTTGGTCGGGATAGAAAAAATTGGCCATCAGATTTGGAAACTAACCTGTAAAGGTTTTCAGTTTTATCAACATACATACAATTTTTTTCAATAATACTTTTAAAATTGTATTTACTTGTGTTTAACTCTTTCCTCATTTATTCCTCATTTAATTTCTATTTTTCCTGCCAATTTATTTTTCTCTTTTTTGATGACAATACTTTTCTATGAAATTTGATAGTTGGTGGGTAGAGTAGAGACAGGTATTCAATTTATCAAAGATAATTTCTACCATCTTATTGGAATGTTATCATTGAACAAACTTTCTACCTATCCCCCTTCATCAAACCGGACGTGCGGTTTTCCCGCATACGGTGTTCACACAAATAGCTTTCCGATAAACTTCTTCTCAAGCTTTCACAAGTGTCAATCAATAAACGCATA
>JAOZMQ010000057.1 GCA_029934195.1 Candidatus Cloacimonadota bacterium
TTCTTTAACTTCTAATTCAAATCTTGTGTAATATCCCATCTTTTATCTCCTTTTTATTTTATCGGCATACATAAAACAAAGTGTCCACGAACGTGGGCACGCTCGACCTGTTATTCAAAATTAATTTTAATTTGCGACATTTCATTTTCAATACTCATTTTTGCTATTTTACTATATTCTACACTGCCATCAATACCAATCCATTTTCTTTCAAGCTGTTCTGAACGTAAGGTTGTTGTTCCTGACCCGTTAAACGGGTCTAATATTGTTCCACCTTTCGGGCAACCAGCAATAATACACTTATCAATTAAATTGAAATTATAAGTTGCATAATGTTTTTTTGAAGATGGTTTTGTTGGTATATCCCAAAAATCTGATACATCGCCGGGATTTTTCCCTTTGGAATTACCTTCAGTAGGAGCATATCCACTTTTATTTATCCCTGTATGTTTATTATTTATTCTTGGATTTAATGTTTTATCATTCGTTTTTGAATCATAATTGAACAACCTATTTCTTACAACTCCAGCTGGTCTATTCTCAAAAGTTTTATTTCTATCTCTTACCCCATCTAAATTAAAATAGTATTTTTGGTTTTTGGTCATAAAAAAAAAGTACTCGTGTTTTTTGGAAAATCTATCAGTTACACTTTCTGGCATTCCATTTCTTTTAGCCCAAATAATATCATTACGCATTATCCATCCACGATCAATACAACCAATAGCAAATCTATGTGGAATAAGGAGAAGGCACTTAGGTTTAATATCTTTAGGTTTTGTTTGTTCAAATCTTTGACCTTTTATCGCTCTGTTTGATATTTTCCCCATTTCACCACGTCTCATTCCTCCAGAAATAGTTGAATAACTATCCCCAAGATTAATCCAAACAGTTCCATCATCTTTTAGCACACGCCAAATTTCATCCATCATTTGCCATAGATGAGCAAGATATTCTTGATAAGTTGGTTCTAAACCCCATTGTTCAGAATATCCATAATCTCTAAGTTGCCAATAAGGTGGTGATGTTACCACACAATTTACTGAATTATCTGGAATAGCCTTGAATCCTTCAAGTATATCACAACAAAATAGCTTTCCGTTTTCAGTTTTATAATAAGTTTTCATAATCCTCCATTAATAACGGCTAACAAGCGTGCCAGTGGCTCAGTCGCCACCGCTCACGCCCAACATTATGTGTAATTAATTTGCCATAGCTGAGCTTAGTTTACTTTTTAACTTTTCTTAACTTTTGCTCATCGTGGAGCAAAGCATCATTGTGTTCTAACACTTTTCTTCTTGCTTTTGCTGATTCCGTTGTTGGTTTTTTATAACCAATTTTTGACCGTGTTTCCTTCCCTAATTTCTGTAATTTAGTCGGAGTCATTTTCCTTACTTCTTTCTTTGTTAGTTTTTTCATTTTTTTACCTCTTTTTTTTATTTGTCGCATAGCTATGACACAATTTATTAAACATAAAATCTTTTTTTGATTTCTTTTCTTATTTTACTATATGCAGTAATTTTACCCCTTGCTACATAATATGCTTTCATATTGTCTTCTTTTTCTGCTTTTTCTTGAAAATGCAATTCTTTCCTTTCTTCTTCCTGTAAGAAATTTAAGAGTTTATATATCTTAGGCAAAAACACATCAGAATTTCTTTCTTTCATTTTTCTTCTCATTCCTTTTTCTTTGAAAGTTAAATATCAACCATAAAGGGTTACATTGGCTTGGGTTAATATCTTTTCCACAAAACCACCAAACAACGCCACCACCTCCGCCGGCTTCCCATAATTCCCATTTCCAAAATAGAAACCTACCCGAATCTTTTGTAAAATTACATAAGAACATAAGTACTCCTTATTTTAAGAATCCCCAACCCCTTATTATAGGGTTGGGGGTTATTGTAAGCAAGATGCTTACTTTACTTTCTTCATTTCGATATATTCCATCGCAGTCCAACGGTATTTGTACCAGTTTTGTATGTTTGCAGGGCTGATTTCTTCAAAATATAAAGTTTCAGAAAAATCCAAATAATCGAAGATTAACTCTTTTGGAAAATTTTCATCAATTGAGAATTTCAGATCATTAAATGAAATTGTCATATCTGCAACGAAAAAGGAAGAATCATCTTTGCCGAATCTTTCAATTTCAACATCTTCTTTTTTTTCAAATGCTGTTATGTATGAATTAACAACATCATCATAATATGTTGCAAGCGGTCTGTCTAACCCTTTACAACTGTTTTTATAGTGACCAATTAATTGAGATAATACTATAAAATCCGTTTGTAATCCTTCAAATAGGTTTACAAGGCTCTCAATTGTTTTTGCTTTTGCGAGTTCTATTTGCATTCGTGTTTCCTGTTTGTCTAAATTTTATGATATTTAGGGTTTTTCTAAGTTCTGCTATCCCTTTTTTTATGTCCTTGTCTTCTATATTAAGGACAATTTCTATTACCGTTAGGATCAGAAATTTTAACTCCAACAATTCATTATGTTTTATTGCCGATCTATCTAAGCAATATTCAAGAAAACTCACAAGTGAATGAGTTTTCCCAGTAATGTCCCTAATCTTTGGCATAAAATCCGACCACTTCTTTGTAAATTTACTTCTTTCAGTTAAATCCTTCTCAACTGCAAGTAAAGACACTTCTGAAAGAAAGAGTAACAAGAAAGTTGGAGCTTCTTTTTTAGTGAAATTTATCTTTTTCATATTTAGAAACTCTGTTACTTTCCTTTCTGAATTTCTTAAGTAATTTTTCTAATTTCAAAGAAGATACTCTTGCTTTCCTTTGAGCCGATTTAACCTTTACTCTTTTAAAATTCGCAAAGAAAACATCTAATTCATCAATGATAGCTTCGATGTTTTCTTTGATAGCTTTGTCTTCGATTTTTTCTGTTTTGGAAGAATGTATTATCTCAAAATTAAGGTCTAAATGCTCAGCCCAACCGGTAAAAACATAACCTTCAGATTGGATAGAAACATATTCTGGAGCTTCGGCATCCGGTAATATTTCCCATTCTATCGATTTTATAGGGTTGTCTTTATCTTTTTTTTCGAGTTGTAATATTTTTTCATAAATAGGAGGCATATCTCCATCTTTGATAACTTTGGCTACATTCCTTCCTTTACCCCATTCTTGAGCTTCCTCTACCTCAACTTGTTTTTCAATGTAATTTCTCATTAGTTGGTAAATTTTCATTTTGTTTTACTCCTTTTAGATGGTTTTATATCGTCAGTTAAAATCGTAAATTCTATTCTTTGTTCAGCATCGTAAAAAAAATCTTGAAAAGATAAAACTTCTGTCTCATCACCGATAAATAGAGGAATCCCGAATTGATCCTCTCTTGCTTCCCAAAGTTTAGATTTAAAGGCTTCGAGAATTACTCTTTGCCCAAAGTGTAATTCATCACCGTTTTTGTCTTTTATCCCTGTTGATCGGTAAACACCCTTCCTGAGATTTTTTTCCAGTTCTACTCTTTCGAGTTCCTTCTCTTCTCGGAATTCTCGAATTTCTTCCATTTGCTTTTTTAAATTGAACATTGTTCACTCCTTGTTTTTTTTCTTATCATATTTATAGAGATTAAATTGAACCTCTTTTTGTTGATGCGAATAATAATGTTTAATTTCTGTCCTTCCGCAAACATAAAGAAATGCTAATCTCTTATCAATCTCCTTAATCTTTTCGATTTTTTTGATCCATTGTTCGCTTCTGGAATAAAAAAATCTATAAAGTAAATCTTGAATTTTCTCGTGTTCTGAATGGATAGGAAATGTTAGTTTTTCTACAATTCTGATAAATTGATCTGCCGGAACATATTCCCATATTTTGGTTATGTCCCTTTCTGAAATTGGAGATTTATTCCCAATATTCATTTCAGGGATATTACCATTTACCATTTTACACGGGATAGATTTATTTACGTTATATATCCTCCCTATTTCTGAGTAAGTCAAACCTTGCTTTCGCAAGGAAATGACTTGTTCGAGTTTAATCTTTTTCATTAGATTAGTTGATTAGTTTTAGATGTTTTGTTTTGAATGTATCTCTAATTGTACCCCCAAAATTATAACCGTTATTTTCTTCGTCATCTCTCATTGTTATCGGTTTTATTTGCTTTAGCTCACAATATTGCATATAATCGCAGGCGTCAACTCTATCTATTGTTTCTCCATCATAAATAATAATTTCAATATTTGATCTTCCAGCTCCTGAACGTTGATTCAATATTTGGCAAGGAGCGTGAAGCTCCAATAAAACAACGTCCCAATCGCCGATGCGTCCAGCTGCACCATCTGCTCCATTTCCTTTGGCGAGGATAGAAATATTTTGTAATTCTTCTTCTTCCATCTTGAAAAATCCGTCACCCCTTCGGGTGTACCCGCCCTCAGATGACAATAAAGCAAACATTCCATCATCAGAATAAGTATTGATTCGTGGTAACCCCGATTTTGTTTGCCCGATTGTGAGATGATTCATTCCTTGCTTAATCTCGATCCCTTTCGGTATTGGTAATCGCAACTCCTTTCTTCCTCTTCCTTCTTCTCCGGCTGAGACATAAATTAATGTCCCCCAATCAAATTTCCTTTCCTTTATTGGAAATTTTTCATTGCAGTACAACATTGTTCACTCCTTGTTTTTTTATTTGACATAAAATACTCAATCGGTTTTTAGTGAATGAGTATTAGTGATAATTAACTAAAAAATAGAAGGAGATTCTATGTCAAGCGAAAAAAAAATAAACGAGACAGGGCTTAGGTTGAGATTACATCTCGCAAGGTTCTATCGGGGTAAGGGTCCAATAGTAAAATTTTGTGACGTACATAAGATTAATGTGTATAGTACCCGTAATATCATTTATGGGAATCAAATGTATTCTAATGTCGAAAAGAGAATCGAGGATGCAATTCTTCAAGATAGAAAAGTCTTTAAAAACAGTCCAGAAGCTAATTTCAAGGAATGATTATGTCAAATATATACAAAGCTATTGAGTTTTATCTTAAAGCTGGGATTAAATACGTTCCAGTAAAAATTGAAGTAATAGACGGCAAGAAAAAATGTGAGATGTCAAATTGGAGAAATAAAGACTTCCATCTTGAAGATTTTAGAAAGAATCATAACTCGATAGGGCTAAAAACCGGAAAGATCAGCAATATAATGGTAATTGACATTGATGTTACTGATGGAAAGGACGGCTTTAAAACGCTTGAGGATTTCGGAATAAATATTGATGAATACGATATTCCTCAAGTGAAAAGTCAATCAGGTGGACGGCATATTTATTTCCAATATTCAGAAAAGTTATTAGAAGCTGTGAGGGAGAAGACCGGAGAAGAAAGCAGGAGTTTAACAACTGCAAAACCGGAGAAAGGCATTGATTTACGAGGCAATGGAGGCTTAATCTTCGCACCACCAAGCAAACCGGACGGTGGAGATGAATATCAATGGTTAATTAAACCGTCAACTACAGAGGTTGCTTTTCCTGAAATTCCTCAAATATTTTACGATTTTATATTATCTCTTTTTGATCCGGCTGAAAAAGCAAATGAAAGAAAGGAAATTATTGATTGTTTCGATAATTTAGAGATGACAAATTCAGAAAAAAAAGCATGGGAAACTTCCGTAAGAAAATTTCTTACCGGATATGCGAAACCTCATCGGAGTGGCAAAGACTTTAATCTTGCTTGTGCTGGCATTGAATTGGGAGTTAGTGAACAAAGTATTATCAATGAATTAATGAACGCTCCTACATCGAAATTGAAAGAACAGGGCAAGAATAAAGATAGATATATTCAATCTTTATTCAAAAAAGCAAAAAGTAAAACAAATAGAAAATCAGATTATCGTTCCAAAAATTATAATAATTCTTATGCAAAAACTTCTTCTATTCCCCTTGCCCCCATTGATAAAGACAAACCAAGAGTGGATTGTAACTCGATTAATATTGACCCTAATGCACCAAGATTTTGGAATATTAGTAAAATAAAGAAAAAAGTAGTAGTATCATTGAATAAAGTCCGGTGGATTTCCTTTTTGGAGCATTTCGGATTTGCAAAATATTGGATAGATGAAGATAATTGTTGCTGGGTTCGAGTTATTAATAATATTGTATATAGATTGCCAATTATGAAGATCAAGGATTTTGTTACAAGATATGTAATGCAAATTCCTGAATCATATATGACAAAAGATTTTGTTGATAAAGATGGGATCGTCGAAGAATATCAAGCTGATAATGAGCAGATATTGACAATCTTAATGAGTCGAGATGTCTTCAGTGAAAATATGTTAGGTTTTTTACCCTCTGTTGAAATTGATTTTTTGCGAGATGGTCCCAAAATAGCAAGATTATTTTACGAGAATGGATTTATTGAGATTAAAAAAGATTCACTTCTTTTCAAGGATTATAAAGATTTACCGCATAATATTTGGAAAGAACAAATTCAAAAAAGGAAGATTAATAAAGTACAATTTGAGAAATATAAAAATCTTGATGAAGCTGAGTTTAGTGAGTTTTGTAAATTATTGAGTAATAAAAATCCTTTTAGATTTTTATCAATGCGGACTGCGTTAGGTTATTTATTACATACATATAAGAATCCAGCACAAACAAAAGCAATAATCTTTCTTGATGAGAAATTGAGTAAGGAAGGAGATGCGAACGGTAGAACTGGCAAATCTCTTATGGGTGTAGCTTTGTCGAAATGTAGAAAAGTAACAACTCTTGACGGTCAAACATTCGATTTCAAAGACAATTTCAGATTCCAAGATGTGGCAATTGATACGGATATAATTAATTTTAATGATGCTTCTAAAAAGTTTGATTTCACTAAACTTTTTTCATCAATAACAAATGAATTCCGGTATGAGAAAAAGCAAAAAGATTCGATAATTCAAGATTATGAACATTCACCTAAGTTTTTATTATCAACTAACTTTGTCATCAAAGGACTTGATGACAGTTCATCTGCAAGACAATCTTCAATAGAAATACATCCAGAGTTTTCAGAAAAAAATCCACCAATAGCAAAATTCAAACATCTTTTTTTTAATGATTGGGATAGCCTTGAATGGTTGAAATTTGATATTTTCATGGCACAAAATCTGAAACTATTCCTACAAAAAGGAATTACAGATTATAATAAGATAAATCTTAAAGAGAAAAATTTAATAGCTTCGACAAGTGAGGAATTTGTAGCAGCGATGGAATCAGCTATCAGCGAATTAAAAATTTATCCTTATGAATGGGATCTTGATGTAGCAATGGAGAAAAAAGACGAATACTTTAATTCGCTTCAGGAGACAATGCAAAGGATCAAAGAACATACAACTTTTGAAAAAATCGGTCCTATCACCCTCAACCGATATTTTAAAATATGGGCAGAAGTGAGAGACTATGTTATAGTAGAAAAAATAGTAAAAGTGTATTCAAGTCAGCGATTACAAAACATAGCAGCAAGAGGTTTTTTCATGTATAAAAAGATAGTAAATGTTGAAGAAAATGAGCTAATTTAATTTATCCAAAAAACAGGAGATTTTGCCTTAATTTTTCCTGTTTTCGTCAAAAAAAGTTGTAACCGGAAAAAAAAAATGTAACAAGCAAAAAGTTACGAACTGTCAAAGTTACAGTTTTTTTTGACGTGGTTACTTCCTTTTTGAACGGAAATGTAACAAAAAATTTTGCTCGGTATAATGTATTATAGGAGTTTCTCTCTTTTTTTCTTTATTAGTTACTAAGTTACAATAAATATGTAATAAAATAAGTACAAATAAAATAAAGATAAAAAAGAAAGAAAAAAAGTAAAAAAAAACACTGTAGAAAAAGAGAGTAGGAACGGATTGTAACAAAAAGCCGTAACGGAGCTAAAAAAATATGCCAAAATTAAGTGCTGAAAATCATCAAAGTTTAATAGAAAAATATTCAGAAATTTCTGATCAAAAAATAAGTTCTGGAATGGAGAAATTAGTTTCGATTTATCATCGTCTTGGAATTTCAGGAGTGCAAAAAATATTCTCGACTGCCAAAAGTTTGGAACATCAGGCAATTATTCACGGATTCGCAAGATTAAACGGATTTTGGAAAGAGTTGAAAACAAGAAAATGAGTGAAAAAGATAAAATTTTACTTTACGAACGGTTAAAATCGGAGATTAAACTGATTTTTCACGGCTATGAGTATGAGCAAATAATCCGTTTTGTAGCTTTATTGCTCGAAATTTGAAAAAAAAAAGGAGATTCGCATGAGTTTTTTATTGTTGTGTTTTGTATTGATTTTTGTAAGTTTAGTTTTTGTAGCAGGTTATGTTTGTATTTTGAAGATAAAAGACAATAAATTTTGGGAGGATTCTAAAAATGATTAAAATCGAAGTTGGTCGTTATTTGGCAGAAAAATATATGAAAGAGCTGGCAAACTACTGTGAGATTTTGTCCGTAGTGGGTCAAATCCGCCGAAATTTGCCGTTAATTTCCAAAATAGTCATCTTATGCGTTCCCAATCAAATTGTCTCATCAGAGGACTTATTTGACGGTTTTGAATATCGGAGAGATCCGGCATTCATCCAATACGTTGATCAATTTCCGATAATTTTTGGGAATTCTTCCGGTAAGTGTTGCGGTCGAGTACTTCCGGAGGGGATGAGATTGGAGCTGTACATGTGCAATTGGGATAATTACGGGGTGCATCAGATTTTGAGAACCGGACCAGATAAATTTTCAAAAATTGTGCTTTCCGGCATAAGTAAAAATCAAGGCTTCCAGATGTCCGGTGGATATTTGCGAAGAAATGGGAAAAAAATAGTCACAAAAACCGAAAGAGTAGTGTTTTCGTTGCTCGGACTTGAAGAAGTACCTCCAGAAGATCGGGGCAAACCCTACTGCATCAAGAAATTAAAAAGGTGAAAATATGAATATTACAGGACAAAATCTTAGGAAAATAGTAAAAACTTTTGGTGAAAAACATCAATTGACGAAATTTCAAGAAGAGCTTTTGGAATTGACAATTGCAATTCAAGATTTTCTTGAATTTCCGGATCAAGAAAATGCTGAAAAAATGACAGAAGAGTTTGCTGATGTGAAAGTCATGAGCTTGCAATTTCCGATCATAATTAGAGACGAATTTCTCTTGAAAATTGACGAAATTATCGAAAGAAAAGTTGACAGAATTTTAAAAAGGATTGAAAATCAAGAAATTGAAACCGATCAGGCGGTAGATATGAAAATTCAGAAGATGATCATAGCTCTGAAAGTAGGTCATAATGGGAAGAGTTGACCCTTTTCGAGATTTTAGTAAATTCCTAAAAATGCAGGAATTACTGGCAAAAGATGAGAAGATAAAAGAATTGCTTCTCATTATCGTGATGTACAATACAAATCTTCGTGTGGGTGACGCTCTATCATTGCGGTGGTGCGATGTAATTGACGAAAATTATAAAGTCAGGAATCGTTTTTACATCGAAGAATCTAAATTGCGGTACTTGCGAAAAAAGAAGAAAAAAATTAACAAGAAATTTATTCCAATGACGCTACAATTGAAAGATTCTCTTCTCAATATTTTTTTCAAATATCAATCAGAAATTTCATATTATGATTATATTTTCAGGTCCCGAAGTTTCTGCAAAAAAGGGCAAAATATTTCTTGGTCAAGGTCATATGTTTATCTTTTTGTAAAAAAATATGCCGATCTGGCTGGTGTGGAAGATGATATTATCGGAGCTCATTCAATCAGGAAAACATGGGCGTATCATGCCTACAATCAATTGAAAATCCCAATTGACCGGATTTCAAGAGAGCTGAACCATTCCAGCATACAAGTAACTGAAAGATATGCGGGGATTGATGAGGATATTCAGCGAGAGCATTACAATATGGTCTCTAAGTTGGCGGAGTCAATTCAGCAGTATGTGAAAATTGATAATCTGCCTAAAAAGCACTGGAAAAAACCGGATAAAAGGAAGAAAAAACCGAAAATTGTAAAACCGAAAATAGTGAAACCGAAGAAAAGAGAATTGCGGAGAGAATGAAAAAAAGGGAACTTCAACTTGTGAAGTTCCCCTTTTTTTTTGTTTGTTTTTTTTATGATCAGATTTGGAAAATCTCCCCGATCTGATCATAAGCAGCGTCAATTTCTTGTTGCTCTATTCCGATATATCTTAGAGTAACTTCTTGCGATGCGTGGGAAAATAGGATTTGCAACATTGCAAGTCTTGATCTTTGTTCTTTTGGGTTTGTAGCACTTTGGAAAAAGTGGTAACCGAACGTTTTCCGCATGCTGTGAGAACCCATGTTTCCTGTGAATCCGGCAATTTCTGCCGTGTCTTTTAAGATTCTCCATGCTTGCTGGCGTTGGAGATTCTTTTTCTTGTTTCTGAAGGAGAAGAAAATAAAATCCTCTCCCGATATGTGGTTAGAAAGGCAGAATTTTTGAATCTGCTCTTTCAGTTTTTTGTTAAGTTTGATTACTTTTTTTGTTTTTTTACCCCTTTTTTTCAGGGGTGTAATTCTCAGATGTTCCCTGAATTGGTTTCCGGCTGTGAAGATGTCCGAATATCTGAGAATAATTATCTCAGATATTCGCAAATTTGTGTTGATTCCGAAGTTAAATAGTAGGGCATTTCTGCCGGTGCTATCTTTTTCGAGCAGTAAAGCTTTGATCCGTTGCAGGACCACAAGGCTTTTTATTGGGCTTACTACCATTTTTTACGCTCCATTGATTGTTTGTTTGAATATCCTTGACGATTTTCCCGCCTCGAATAACCTGTAATCTTATTAACATCGCTTCGCTCCTTGTTGCTTTGTTGCCCGCCTAAATTGCAGTTTAGGCGGGCGGTTGGTTAAATCATTTCCCCCAATCTGAAGATGCTATAGAATTCTTCTGCCTCCGATTTGGATTGAAACCTTAGGTCAACTCTTTGGTTTTTATAAAACTTCACTCCCATTTTTTTTGTTCCGAAGACAGTGTTTGGCGAGAAAGAATCTCTTTCGCCTATAGTATTTCCCGGTAATGGTAAATTAGCTTTAATTTTTAAGTTTTTTGCCAAAAAGTAAGAATACATTTCAGAAAGCAATTCTATTCCTTTCCAATCCCAATCTATCTTTAAGCCTGGTCCATTAGACCATGCGTCATATCGGGCAAAATCTGAAATTTTAATTACTTTCCCTGACAATTCTGCTTTTGACATGCCAGCTTTTTTTTCATTTCTCCACTTGCTGAAAGTTCCAATCGCTTTATGCGTGTTTGAAATTAGTTGATCGAACGCTGTTTTTTCAAAATTTCCAACCTGTGAAGTAATTTCACTTAGAATGGAATCAAGTGAGATCGTTTCAGTGCATCTCTCTTTCCATTCTTTAACTGCTTCATTAAAATTATCTGTGTTATATTTATTCGGATATTCGAGCTTTTCAAAATTCAAATTAACCTTTACTGAATAGAATTCTTCCACTTTATTTATAACCCAATTTTTCCACTCTGTGGATAATTGGAAGATTGCAGAATATACATCTTTCTTTATTTTTTCCGGTTTGTAATCCGGAAA
>JAOZMQ010000411.1 GCA_029934195.1 Candidatus Cloacimonadota bacterium
CCAATTAATCTTTCTTCATGAGCTTCTGTTCTTCATGGTTAAAAAATTCCTTTTCATTCAGATACTATTTACAGAATTAGCGAAAAAAGAAAACGATGAGGTCAGGAGTTCTGAAATTACGATATTTTGTAACTGTCAACTATTTATAGGTTTAGCAAAAAAAACATCTATAATGTCAGGCGTTCTGGATTTTATTCTAAAAAATTGTGAAAAAATTCTTGCTTTTGATTACAATTCATTTCTTTTTGTTTTATTGATTAATCGTAGCATTGCTTATGATTAAAAAACTATAACAAAGTAAAATAATTGGAGAAAATGATGAACAAAAGAGAAACAAAGATTACACGAAATTTTACAATGCATGCTGATGGTTCTGTTTTAATTGAAACAGGTAAAACAAAAGTTATTTGTACAGCTTATGTCGTGAAAGAAACTCCTCGTTTTTTGAAAGATAAAGAACAAGGTTGGTTAACTGCTGAATATTCTTTACTTCCGAGCAGTACTCATTTTCGAGCAAGAAGAGAATCAGCTACTGGTAAAATCAAAGGAAGGACAGCTGAAATTCAAAGATTAATTGGTAGGTCATTGAGAGCAGTAATAAATATGGAATTGTTTCCAGGATTTACAATTTACATTGATTGTGACGTTATTCAAGCTGATGGCGGTACGAGAACCGCATCAATAACAGGAGCTTGTGTTGCACTTTATGATGCTTTTACAAAGATGCTTGAGCGTGGAGATATTTCAGAAAATCCTTTAAAAGAAATGGTCGCAGCCATCAGTATCGGTGTTTCAGGAGATAATTTTATAGTTGATCTTTGTTATGAAGAAGATTCGCAAACAGATGTAGATATGAATATTGTGATGACTGAAAGTGGAAAATTTGTAGAAGTTCAAGGAACTGCTGAAAAGAATCCATTTAGTTTTGATGTCCTAACAAAGATGCTTGAACTTGCTTCTCATGAAATAAAACTTTTGATTACAGAACAAAAAAAATCATTGGGAATAAATTAAAATCGACAAAGAAATAATTCCTGAATACCCGTCATCAATGAATATAATAAGATACCCGTTTTTTCAAAATGAATAGAAACGCTGTCATCTTGCTTGCAATCAAAAGTAAAGAAATTCTTTAAGATCAGATGTTTTTAATCTAAATTATTTTTCATCAATTGTGTTTCAGGAACATCACAGAACTTTTTTGCAGGAGTTCCTACCCAAATTTCTCCAGATTTTAAATCTCTCGTGATAGTTGAACCTGCTGCAGCTGTCCCATCAGATTCTATTATTTTACCCGGGAGAACAGTTGCATTTGCACCAAGTCTTGCACCTGATTTCATTGTAATCCCTTTGAAATGGTTGAATCTTTCTTTATCACGTCCCATAAAATTGTCATTGCTCGTTATTACTCCCGGAGCGATAAAACAATAGTCTTCAATTTCAGAATATGCGGTAATATAGGAATTGGTTTCAAACTTATTACGGCTTCCAATTTTGGTAAAATTCTCTATAGCAACACCCCTTCCGACAATGTTGTAATCTGCAATTTCAACATTTTCTCGTATTGTTGAAAGATCTGCAATTAAGTTAAAATTTCCAATTTTACATTGAACATAAATTATTACATTTGCTCCAATCTGATTATTGTCGCCAATAATTGCAGGACGATATTCTTTTTGAATTTTAAAAATACTCCGTGGGGAAGTTAAAGGTCGCTTTCCGAGAATGGTATTATCATCAATTCTCACATTATTACCAATAATTGTATTGGCATAAACAATTACATTATTTCCAATATTACAATTATTACCGATAGAAACATTTTCTTCAATAATGACATTATAACCAAACTTCACTTCATTTCCAATTTTTGCTTTTTCATCAATAATTTTATTCATTGTTACCTCTATTAATAAGTTAATGGCAAAGGGATTTTTCTTCCTGTTTTTGCTGATAAATAAATTGCTTGAATAATTTCTAAAGATTTTCTTCCACTTCTACCATCAATCAGTCCTTCTTTATTTCCGAGAAGAGATTCCACTACATTTTTGTAGTAAGGCAGATGACCAAGACCATAAACATTTGGTGGCTGGTAATTTGATTCTAAAATAAATTTATCATCGTCATCGTAATCAGAAAATTCCCATTTCTCAATTTGATTCACTGCAATTCCACCGATTTTGACAGTTCCTCTCTCTCCTAAAATTGTAATAGAACCTTCAAAATTCTTTGGATAGGTTAGCATTGAGACATTGATTGTACCGATGACACCATTTCTAAATTTCAAAATTGCACAACCGGAATCTTCAGTTTCAATTTTTCTTTCCATTGTCGCAGTTTGAGCCATAACGGAATCCACCTCGCCAATCAACCAATAAAGTGCGTCAACATAATGACTTGCTTGATTTGTAAAAGCACCACCATCAAATTCCCAAGTTCCACGCCACTTTGCTAAATCATAGTATGATTGTGGACGTTGCCAAAAAACATTTGATTGCACCATATAAATCTTACCAAAACGGTTTTTATCTATTGCTCTTTTTAACAATTGCATTGTTGCATTTAATCTATTTTGTTTGACGACAAAAAGATGTACTCTATTGTGATCACAGGTTTTAATCAACTCATCAATTTCAGTAAGCCGGATACCAATTGGTTTTTCAGTAATCACATGTAATTTTTTTTTGGCTGCTTCGATTCCAATCTCCGGATGCAATCCACTTGGAGTACAAATAATTATAGCATCAAGATTTTCTTTATCAAACATATCAACATAATTAGAATAGAAAGAAGGGATTTTATATTTTATAGAAGATTCTTTTGCTTTTGTAAGATCAATATCACAACATGAAACAATTGACGCTTCATCAATTCTCGCAATTGACTCAAAATGATTTTTTGAAATTCTACCGCAACCGATAAGTCCAAGTCTTAGGATATTCATTATTTAACTCCTTTTTATATTTAACTACAAACTTAAAAAAATGAAAATTGTGTAAATAGAAAAATATAATTTTCTTTACTCATAATAACCTAACAGAATATTTGTTTTGCTATAATAGTATCTGAACGAAAACTAACTTTTTCTAAATTTTCTTTTTTTTGTCGCTACTC
>JAOZMQ010000412.1 GCA_029934195.1 Candidatus Cloacimonadota bacterium
ATATCTTACAAAAAATAAGATTATATGTATAAAAAAGAAATATCAGTATTATTTATTTGCAACTTTAAATAATCTCGGATTAGTTACACTTAAACAAAAAAAGTATGATGAAGCAAAAAAATATATCTTAGAAGGTCATGAACTCGCAAAAAAAATTGGAAGCAAAACGGATGTTATCGGCACATTAAATAATTTGGGAGCATTATTAATAGCAGAAGGAAATTATAAAGAAGCTTTAGAAAAACTAACTGAATGTGAAATCATTATTGATCAAAAAGGTATTGTTGATGCTTTGAAGGCAGAAATATTGTGCAATATTGCAGAGTGTTATTTGAATATGGGCATTTTAACAAAAGCAAATGATTATATCACACATTCACTTGAGTTTGCTCGCAAATGTAAAATAACAGAAATGATCGTAACCTCTCTAAAAATTGAGGAAAAATTAGCAGTTCTTCAAGATGATTATAAGCGTGCTCACAAAGCTGTGAGAGAAATTAACGAACTTGTACAAAATAGACATGATATTGAGCTTTCAGCAAAATTACAACTTGAACATATGAAATCTGACTTGGAAAATGAAAAGAAAATAAATGAAGTACTAAAAGCAAGCGAAGCAAAATTTAGAAGTGTTATAAATGCAATGGATGATATGGTTTTTGTATTAGACAAAGAGAATCGTTTTGTTTCGGTAAATGCAGAAAGTAACGATTTGTATATAAAACCAGAAATGTTTATAGGAAAAGAACTTTCTGAAGTCTTGCCGGAAAATGTAACTACTTTGTTTTACAACGCTATAAAAAATGTAAAAAAAGGCAAAATTGAAGAGTATGAATATTCATTGGAAATGTCGGATGGAATTCGTTGGTATTCCATAAAATTATCTCCTTTATTTAAAGATGGTAAATTTGACGGTTCTGTCTCAGTTGCCCGTGATATTACTGAACGAAAAAAAGCTGAAGAAGAACTTATGCAACGAGAACACTATTTTGCAACACTTAACAAAACTGAAGAAATTCTTATAAAAGATAATTTAGAAAACCCTTATCAGCAATTTGTAGATATTATTGGTCCAGCCTCGAAAGCGAGCAGAACATATATTTTTCTTAATCATAAAAATAAAAATGGTGAATTATTGATGAGCCAGAAAGCTGAATATTGTGCTGAAGGAATAACACCGGAAATTGATAATCCGGTTATCCAAAAGCTGAAATATGATGATTATGATCCAAGGTTTGAAAATCTATTAGCGAAAGGTAAGATACTCTCTATCAAGAGCAAAGATTTACAAAAAGATGAGAAAGAATTTTTAGAAGCTCAGGGTACTAAAACAATTATAGTCATTCCGATAATGAATGAAGGAGAATTTCTTGGTTTTATCGGTTTTGATAATTGTATTTCAGAAGATGAATGGCAAAGTAGTGAACGAACATTTTTACAATTGGCAGCAAATAACCTCGCCCAATTTATTCAAAGACAAAAAAGTTTCTTGCAGCTTCAATCAGAATATAAACGCTTTCAGACTACAATGGATGCACTTGATGCAGTGGTTTATGTGGCTGATATGGAAACCTATGAACTCCTTTTTTCTAATAAGGAATTTAATGATTTAATGGGTGAACATTTTGGACAAAAATGTTATTCCATTATTCAAGAAGGACAAACAAAACAGTGTGAATTCTGTACAAACCACTTATTGTTGGATAAAAAAGGAAATCCAAAAGAACCATATATTTGGGAATTTCAGAATACAAAAACATTACAATGGTATCAGTGCCGTGATCAGGCAATTCGGTGGACAGACGGAAGACTTGTCAGAATGGAAATTGCTGTTGATATTACCAAACGCAAAGAAACTGAAGAAGAATTAAAGGCAAGCAAAGACCGTTTATCTAAAAAATTGATGGTAGCAAATGATGGAATGTGGGATTGGAATTTGATTACAAATAAAATTTATTTCGATCCAAGATATTATGAAATGGCAGGATATGCTGTTGATGAATTCCCACACGAGTTTGATGAATTTAAAAAAAGAGTTCATCCAGAGGATATTGAAAATGTTATGGTTCAAACACAGTTGTATCTTAAAGGAAAAACTGATTGTTTTAATGTTGAATTCCGGTTTAAAAAGAAAAGCGGAAATTGGCTTTGGATAAATGGACGTGGATTAATTGTTGAACGTGACAAACTCAATAAACCCCTACAATTTATTGGCACTCATTCAGATATTTCCAAACGTAGAAAAGCTGAAGAAAAGATAATTACAGAAAAGAAAATGAATGAGCTTCTAATAAATAGTATGCCATATCCAATTATGCTCATAAACAAAAAGCGAATAGTTTTGGCGGCTAATAAAATAGCTTTAGATATTGGAGTAATAATCGGTGATTATTGCTGGAAGGAATTTGGGAAATGTGCAAACCTTTCAAAAAAAGACAAATTACTTGCAGAGCAAAATCCAAATGACCCGCGTATTCAATGTACTTTTTGTAAGATGGATACAATATTCCAAACTAATAAAACCACCAATGATCCGGCAGTTGAAGCTTTTGGGAGAATTTGGGATATATATTGGGTGCCATTGAATGATAATGAATATCTTCATTATTCGATAGAAGTAACCGAACAAAAAGAAAATGAATTAAAATTAAAAGAATTAAGTAATCGTCTTAAAGCATTCTCAGATGTTTCTAATGAAGCAATATTCTTTTCTGAGAATGGATACTGTCTCGAAGCAAACCATCGAGCAAGTGAACTTTTCGGTTATACACATAAAGAATTTATTGGAATGTTTGGAGCTGATGTGATTGCCCCTCAGAGCAAAGAAATTGTTACTCAAAATTTGCTTACCGACTACAAAAAACCTTACGATGCAATTGCACAAAAAAAAGACGGCACAATATTTCATGCTGAAATTTACGGTAAGACATATGTATATAAAGGTAAAAAAATTAGAGCTACAAACATAAAAGATATTACTGGACGCAAGAAAGCTGAGGAAGCAATAAAACAATCGGAATTGCTTGCAAAAAAAGAATTCGCTCGCTTTAAGAAAATTATGGATATTAATCCTGCCGGAATATATATTGTTGATAAGAATTATAATATT
>JAOZMQ010000413.1 GCA_029934195.1 Candidatus Cloacimonadota bacterium
GCTAATTTCTAAAAAAATTGTTCAAGTAAAACGAGGGATTTTTATAGATGCAGATGATGTTACCTATTCAGTCAACAGTATTTCATCAATAATTTATGGTCCTTCCTATATTTCTTTTGAGAGAGCAATGTCCTTTTATGGTCTAATTCCTGAAAAAGTTAACACAATAACTTGTGCAACATTTAATAAAAATCGGAGTAAAAAGTTTCATACACCAATTGGAAATTTTTATTACTATGATATTCCGGCAAAGGTATTTCCTTATGATACAATTATCAAGGAAGAAAATGGTCAAACATTTATCATCGCAAGTGCAGAAAAATCAATTTGCGACTCACTTTATAGAGTAAATAAAATAAAAACTACTGATGATTTACAGAAATTAATTAAAGAAAACTGGCGTATTGATCTATATGAGTTGTCTAAACTTGATAAAGATTCACTTCAATTTCTTATCCCTTGGTATAAAAGAAAAATATGCAATCTTTTCGGTGATTGGTTCATTAAGGAGTTTTAGAAATGCATAGTGCAATAGAAACCATGTTAGAAAAATATAAGTTGATTAGTAATGAAGACTATAAAAATGCTTTGAAGGAAATTGTGCAGGAAATTGCTTTATTAGGATTATTTCGATCCGGATTTTTTAGTAAAGCTGCTTTTAACGGCGGAACAGCATTAAGAATATTTTATGGATTAGATCGATTTTCAGAAGATTTAGATTTTAGTTTACTTGCTCCGGATAAAGAATTTCAATTATCAAAATACACTAAATTTGTTAAGCAAGAACTAAGTGCTTATGGTTTTGAAATGAAAATTGAACAAAAAATTAAATCTGTAGAATCACAGATAAAATCGGCATTTATCAAAGGTGGAACTAAAATACATCTATTAAAAATCAACTCGATAAATCCACCTGTTACCGGAGTTCACGCTAATGAACAAATCAAGATAAAGATAGAAGTTGATATTGATCCGCCTGCATCTGCAAAATATAATACTAAATATCAATTGAACCCGATTCCATATTCTGTCAGATTATTTTCTCTTCCTACATTATTTTCCGGTAAGCTACATGCCATTCTTTGCAGAAATTGGAGTAATAGAGTTAAAGGAAGAGATTTTTATGATTATATTTGGTATCTCTCAAAAAACATCGGATATAATTTGGAGCACTTTTCTGCGAGAATGAAGCAAACCAAGCATTTAGGGGAAAATAAAATTCTTACACACCAAAATATTATTGATCTACTTTCTCATAAATTTAATGAAATTGATTTTGAGCAGGCAAAAAAAGATGTGTTACCGTTCATAAATGATCTATCTCAATTAGATATTTGGTCAAAAGAGTTCTTTATTCAAATTACTGAAGATAAATTACTGAGGTCTATCTCGTAAAACTCTCTGCTTTTTACAATGGCTGTAATAAAAAAAGACTTGAAAAAAATAACGATATAAAAAAAGAGTAAAATAGTTAGTTTAATAATACAAAAGAGGTATAAAAATGTCTGAGGAAAAACAACAGAAAGGCACGGTTCTTTCAAATGCCGGTTCATATAATACCGATGCAGAATTAATTCCCACAGGTGAAATTCTTGATGACCGATACAAAATAATTGAGAAAATCGGAAGTGGCGGTTTTGGTTGCGTTTACAAAGTTTATGATAATCTTGCTCAAAAAGAAAAAGCCATCAAAATAATCTATTCGCTTTTTAGTTCGCAAGAAGATGTTATGTCCCGTTTACGCAAAGAAATTAATAGAATGAATGCCTTTAATGATAGAACTTATATTGTAAAATCTTACGGCCTCCATTCTGGCAAATTGTTTAATTATTTTGATATGGAACTTTTATCAGGCGGTTCATTGCGGAAATTAATTGATAGCAGTCCTAACGAAAAACTATCAGAAAAGGATGCCATTGATATTGCCAAACAGATAATTGCCGGTATGATTACAGTTCATAATGAAGGAATTATCCATAAAGATTTAAAGCCGGATAATATACTTTTATCAGACAATAAAAAAGTAAAAATAAGCGATTTTGGAATTTCCGAAAAAGTAAGATCCTCTCGCTCCAGATTGGATGAAACCCGAAAAGAAGGAACTCGCGAATATATGTCTCCCGAACAATTGATAGGCAAAAAAGTAGGCAAAGAAGCAGATGTTTGGGCTTTTGGAGTAATGTTCTATGAGATGCTTTCGGGAGAAATTTGTTTTAGAGGTGAAACAACAAACGAAATGATGTTTAGTATTGAACGGATTCTCGATGTAGAAAAAAATAAAGAAACAAGAGAGTATGTGCAATATGGAAAAATGGAGCCAATTCCAAATGTTAGCGACAAGATTAATGATCTCATAAAAAAATGCTTGAATTACAATTATACAGAAAGATTTCGTAATTTTGAAGAGGTTCAAGATTTTCTCAATCAAAATAAGGAAAAGCAGGAAATTTTAATAAAAATTAAAAATTTTCTTAGCGATGCCAATTATCAATTATTGCAAAACAACTTTGCCAAGGCACGAGAATTTTATTCTATGGTGAGGTGTTTAGATTCTAATAACTATGAAGCAATAAGAGGGTTGGAGAAACTCCAAACAAAAGAAGCAAAACAGAACAAAATAAAATTAAGAAACCAAAAAGAAAGAAAGGAAAAACAAATCGCTGAAGAACAAACAAGAAAAAAGCAAATTAAAAATTTTCTTAGCGATGCCAATTATCAATTATTGCAAAACAACTTTGCCAAGGCACGAGAATTTTATTCTATGGTGAGGTGTTTAGATTCTAATAACTATGAAGCAATAAGAGGGTTGGAGAAACTCCAAACAAAAGAAGCAAAACAGAACAAAATAAAATTAAGAAACCAAAAAGAAAGAAAAGAAAAACAAATCGCTGAAGAACAAACAAGAAAAAAGCAAATGGAAAACCAAAATATGGTCTTTGTAAAAGGTGGCTCGTTCCAAATGGGAAGTAATGATTATGTTGAAGAACAACCTGTTCACTCTGTAACAGTGAGCGATCTTTATATAGTGTCTGAACGAAAAGGCATAAATTCCCAATTTATATAGATTTATGCGAGTATTAAATTTTGAGTTTTCTTTAATAAGTTG
>JAOZMQ010000414.1 GCA_029934195.1 Candidatus Cloacimonadota bacterium
AAGCTACAGAGTAGCGACAAAAAAAGAAAATTTAGGAAAAGTTAGTTTTCGTTCAGATAATAATTAGCAAGATAAACATTGGAAATATTGAAAAATATGAAGGAAAAATGAAAAATAAGAAAGATTTGACACAAGGCTCGATTTTTACAACACTTATAAAATTAGCAATTCCAATTATGGCAACATCATTTGTTCAGATGTTTTATAACATGACCGATATGATTTGGATTGGAAGAATTGGTAGTAGTTCTGTAGCAGCTGTAGGTTCAGCAGGTTTTTATGTATGGTTTTGTTTCAGTTTGATTATGTTAACGAAAGTTGGAGCAGAAGTTGGTGTAGCACAATCTCTTGGAAGAAAAGATATAAAAGGAGCAACATCTTATGCAGAAAATGCAATTCAATTAAGTGTCTTACTTGCCTTATTTTATGGAATATTTATTTACACATTTTCTAAGCAATTAATTGGTTTTTTTGGTATAGAAGATAGTTTCGTAAATTTCAAAGCAATCGGATATTTAAAAATTATTGCTTTTGGAATACCTTTCACTTTTTTAAACCCTCTTTATTCAGGAATCTTGAATGGTTCTGGAAATAGTAAAACCCCGTTTTATTTGAATGCAATGGGTTTAGGATTAAATATGATTCTTGATCCTCTATTGATTTTTGGGTGGTGGATTTTCCCAAAACTTGGTGTTAAAGGTGCTGGTATTGCTACCGTATTATCACAATTTTTAGTAACAACATTATTTGTTTTATATTTTAGATTTAAAAAAACAGGATTTTTAGACTTTTCAATCTTCAAAAAACCTGATTTTCTTATACTTAAAAAGATTTTCAAACTTGGTTTTCCGGTAGGTTTACAGAGTGGTCTCTTCACAATTTTTTCAATGCTGATTGCACGAATTATTACAAGATGGGGTCCATTACCAATAGCAATTCAAAAAGTTGGTGCTCAAATTGAAGCCCTTTCTTGGATGACTGCCAGTGGTTTTTCATCAGCTTTAAGTGCATTTGTTGGACAAAATTATGGTGCTAATAAATGGGATAGAATTTGGAAAGGATATTTTATAGCTCTGTCTTTAGTATCTATTTTCGGTCTTATAGCAACAATTTTATTTATTGGATTTGGTAAACAAGTTTTTTCTTTATTTATACCGGAAGCAGAAGCCATCAAAATGGGTGTTGTTTATTTAAAAATTTTAGGATTATCACAAATCTTTATGTGTATTGAGATTGTCACTGCAGGTGCTTTTAATGGTCTTGGGAAAACGACTCCACCATCTCTTATAGGAATAATTTTTACTGGAGCAAGAGTACCTTTAGCATTGTGGTTATCTTCAACATTTCTTGATTTAACCGGTGTTTGGTGGGGTATGAGTATTAGCAGTTTTATCAAAGGAGTAATACTATTCATCTATTTCATAATTATTTTAAATAATCGACCGGAGATTTCACCCAAAATTTATATAAAACAAATGATTTACAAATGGGATTGTAAATATTTAAGAGATAAAAAAGCAATTTCAGGAAGATAACAATGATCAATATAAAACTCCAATCCCGTTTTGATAAGAAATATTCCAATAATTTCCCACTTATATTAAAAGAATCTATTGTAAATTTAGAGGAGAATTTTATTGAAGGCAGATTGTTTTCTCTTTCAAATTCTAAAGGAAAATTCATTGGTTATGGATATTTTGGAAAACAGAATAAAGGAGTGGGATGGATTTTAAGTTTTGACAAAAAACAGAAAATAAATGATACTTTTTTTCACAACAAAATCAATTTAGCAATAGATAAAAGATCAGATTTCTTTAAGAATAAATCTACAAATGCATTTAGACTTTTAAACGGAGAAGGAGATGGAATTGGCGGATTAACAATTGATTATTTTGATGGGTATTTATTAATTAATTGGTATAGCAAAGGAATTTATAGTTTCAAAAACATAATTTTTAAATTTTTAAACAAAAAAGATTTTATTAAAGGAATTTATCAAAAGAAGAGATTTGTTTTAGGTGGGAAATGTATCCAAGAAGATAGTTTTGGTTGCGGTAAACCTGTAGATTTTCCTATTATTATCAAAGAAAATGGGGTTAATTTTGCTATAAATCTTAATGATGGTGCCATGGTTGGTCTCTTTCTGGATCAGCGTGAAGTTAGGAAAAGTCTGATGAAAAGATACTCAAATCATAAAAATGTTTTGAATACATTTTCATATACCGGTGCTTTCTCGGTTTGTGCGGCTATCGGGAAATCTCAAAAAACAACAAGCATTGATCTTGCAAAAAGAAGTTTTCCAAAGACAAAAGAGCAATTTGAAATTAATAATATTACACTGGAAAATAATGAAATAATTGTCGAAGATGTATTTAATTATTTCAAATTTGCCAGAAGAAAGGAAATAAAATTCGATACAATTATTCTTGATCCTCCAAGTTTTGCTCAATTTAAAAAAAAAAGATTTGTTGCATCAAAAGATTATAAGAAATTGTTGATTGAAGCTATTTCAATAATTAAGAGAAATGGAGTAATCATTGCATCAACAAATAGTAGTTTATTGGAAATGAGGACATTCAAATTATTTGTAAAAGAAGCTTTTTATGATTCAAAATATGATTATAAAATAATTGAGGAATATTCCCTGCCTACAGATTTCCCTTCACTTAAAGAATTTCCTGAAAGTAATTATTTAAAAATATTGTTTATCAGAGTTGGTAATATACAATAATCTTCTTAACTTCAGAACTCATAAAATCAGCTGTTTTCACAATCTCAAATAATAAATAATTAGCTAAGATTTCCCTGGGGATTTGAATGTAATTAAACCACACTTTTCACAATCTTATCAGACAGTAGAATTAAATATGTTATTGTAAGAAGCTCATTTAAAAACTGCAGAAGCGTACAGAATGCGTTTGAATTTTGATGCTGTTTTGGGGTATTGATGAGTCAATAGTTAAGGATTCTTTGATTGAATTGGAACCAGAGCATCTTATTCTTGCAAAATGAATATGAGTAAAATCGTAGTATCCCCAAGGATAAAGAGTTCCCAATTGTTCGCCGGCTTCAATATAATCTCCCACTTGTACTG
>JAOZMQ010000415.1 GCA_029934195.1 Candidatus Cloacimonadota bacterium
ACAACCTTCTGAATAAAATCTTTTAAAGCTATCCAATTCGAAGTTGAATATTTTTTATAAAAACCATTCTTGTAAAACTCAAAAATCATTTTAAATCGTCTATCTTTAGAAACCTCATACATTCTGTTTCGTTCAGAAATAAAATATAATAATTCATTTAGATAAGTGCGATTTTCCTGAGTAAGAATATTATTAATTTCTAAATTTTTTTTTAAATCAGAGAGCATTCGAATTCTTTTTTCAAAAACTTTTTTATGTGATTGCCTTAAATTATTAAAATCTTTAAAAAATCTTAACCACTTCTTATTTGTTGGTAAGCCAATGGATTGAGATGAATGAACACGATACTTAATAAGAGATTCAGAGATAAATTTACCTGCATTATTATCTAAGAAACTAAGGATTAAAACAATCCAATTATCGTGATAAAATTCTGTAGAGATAGGAAGAATATGTTTCTTGAAATTTGCTCGAAAAGCTAATGTAGATCCATAAATAAAACTGTTTCTAAGAAGTTGTTCCTTCTGATATCCATCATTGAATTTTCTTTGCTTCTCAGAATTGAAATTAACAGAATCCCATAAAGTGTAATTTAATTCTTCATTTTCATTAAAAGCATCTGCATTGGAAAAGATATAAGATTTTTTAGGAAATTGACGGAAAACATTTATCATTTTCTCTATTTTCTCTTTTTTCCAAACATCGTCTTGGTCAGAAAGAAAAATTATTTCGCCACTACAAAGAGAAATTGCTTTCTCAAAATTTTTTACGAAACCCAGATTTTTCTCATTGAAAATAAGTTTAATGTTTGGATATTTTGAGGCAAAATCTTTGAGAATATTTTTTGTATTATCGGTTGAGAGATCATCACAAATTAATATTTCATCAGGTTTTAGTGTTTGATTTAAAATACTTCTAATTTGCTCTGCAATATATCTTTCACCGTTGTAAGTGCAAATTGCTACAGATATTTTCATTTATTTGTACACCTTAGGAGTTGTTACGGAATAATCTTTACGATTCAGATAATTCAACACTGGTTTGTAAACGTTATCTCGTAACAGCAACTTAATCTATGACTAAATAATGCTGGCATAATGTATTTATCCTTTTTGAAATGGGCTATTTATATTCTATGAATCCTGTACAACATATTGCAATCTTTCTGATTGAATGTGAAAAAAATACAATTTATATATCTTACAAATAACTTTAACGACCTTAAAAAAATAATCTTGAAATATAGCAAGTCATTTACAAACTATTTGACAAATTTATCTTAACCAAATTTCATACAATGTTTTTAATTAAAATATTTGTTAATGCTTTTTTTGTAAAAGGAGATAATATGCCAGAAATTGCAAGATTTTATGGAATTATAATTAAATTATTTTTCGGAGATCACCTACCTTCTCACTTTCATGCTGTTTATGGAGAGTATATCGGTGTTTTTAATATTGAAACTTTAGAAATGATGGAGGGGGATTTACCCAATCGTGCTAAAAAATTAGTACTTGAATGGGCTAAAATTAATCAAAACGAGTTAGTAAAAATTTGGGATTCTCAAGATTTTCACAAATTACCACCTTTAGCTTAAATGAAATATCCTCATATAAAATCCGTTGAAGTAAAAAATAATTATAATTTAAAAGTAATTTTTGATAATGATGAAATAAAAATTTATGATGTAGCACCGCTCTTATCCAAATCTATGTTTCTACCTCTAACGAAAACTTCTTTTTTTAAGAATATCAAAATAGAGAAAGGTGGATATGCGGTAAGTTGGAATCAGGATATTGATATCAGTGAATATGAATTATGGAAAAATGGAAAATCACTGTAAGAATTGTTTTTTATTGCTCTGATCATTTTGCTGTTTAGTGTAAGATTATCTTTTCAAACATCTCTTTAAATGCCACCAGATTTGAGTGAGAATATTTTGCATAATATCCTTTTTTTAGTAGTTCGATAATAAGTTTGAATCTAATAAATCTACTCTCTTTATACATCCGGTTTCTTGTTTTATAGAAATAAATAAGTCCTATTATGTATTCTTTGTTTTCTTTTGGAATAATTTTTAGATTTGAAAGTTGATTGTTTAATGCTTCTAATTTTATTATTCTATTTGAAAATTCTTCCGTATGAATTGATAATTGATTGCAGAAAGTAACGTACTTTCTTTTTATCCAACTATTTTTCTTAGTATCTAAGCCTAAACTTTGGTTGCTATGTATTCGATAATTTAGTAGTGGTTCTTTAAGAAGCACACCGGGATTATTGTAAGCCATACTTAATGTAAGAGCAATCCAATGATCGTGGAAAAATTGTTTCGGAAATGGTAGAACAATCTGTTTTACGTTTGAGCGGATTGCCATTGCCGCTCCTTGAACAACATTATGTCGCAAAAGAATTTTCCTCTGATTATCTTCTGTAAATTGCTTCTGTGCGTCTGTATCAAATTTGATATTTTCCCATAAAGTATATCCCAATTCTTTCCCGTTTCCATCTACCGCCTTAGCATTCGAAAATACATAAGAACAATCAGGATTTGCTTGAAAAACTTTTAGGAACTTTAAAATTTTGTCTTTATGCCAAGTATCATCTTGATCGGAAAGAAAAATTATATCTCCGGAACAAAGTGATATTGATTTCTCAAAATTCTTTATAAATCCCAAGTTAATTTCATTTTGATGAATCTTGAATATTTTCGGATATTTTCTTTTATAATCCATCAATATTTCTATGGTAGAATCTTTTGATTTATCATCACAAATTACAATTTCATTCGGCGGAATAGATTGTGATAAAAAACTTTCAATTTGTTCTCGTAAGTATTGTTCTCCATTGTAAGTGCATAATGCAACAGATGTTTTCATTAAGATATACCCAAAATAGATTTTTTGTTCATAAGACAAATCATTGTTCGTTCCAATAATTTCACCATTAATGAGGTTCTTGAATTATGCATTCCAATTACGATTACTGGTTTCAAATATTTTCTCCTTTATTAAATCTATTTTTAATTGCATCAAAGATTATTTTATCTTCTTCTTCAAATCTAAAAAGCCATAAGAAAAAGAAAAAGAAAAACA
>JAOZMQ010000058.1 GCA_029934195.1 Candidatus Cloacimonadota bacterium
TTTCTTTTTCGCTTACACTACCTTTTTTTAATGCTTCTTCTTTTGTCATAAATTGCACCTTATTGACTTACAAAAAAATTATTGGTATAAAATAAATAATATTTAACAACTACACTATGGGAAGAGTTACAGAATTTACAAACGAAAAACAGGAATATTATATTAAAGGGTGTCCCCCAGAACATAAAGAAGCTATAGAAATTGTTTCTTTTGTTCGAGATGTTTTCAAGAGTTGTCATATAATACCAAAAAATCTTGAAGGTGAGTGTGATTTAACAGCTTTAAAAATTTATGCTTACAAAAGTTATGAGCCGGAAGCAATAAAACAAGTAAGAGATGAATTAGAATCACGATTACCTCTTGATAAATTTGGAAATGAAAAAGAGAAAAATTAAACATTTTTTCTTTTTTCAAATGCTTTAAATGAATTTTCTTTTGTTTTCTTTCTTGCAAGTAGAAGTTCTTCTTCTCTTTGCTTTACTTTATCAACTTGTTCTAATTCCTTGTTTATTGATTTACTTTTAATAGGAATTGGGTGTAATTTTGCAAAATCTAATCCCCATTCCAATAAATCAATAAACTTAACCCAGCCTTTGGGGTCTTGACTGTTATCATTCCTTATTAATTGCTCAAATTCTTTTTCAAATTCTTCGTGAAACATAGAGCCAATTTCAAGTTTAATTTTGCTCACAATAGTTCTATATTTCATCTTTCTTGAACTATATTTATTTTGATAGTATTCTCTTTCTTTTATTTTACCTTCTTTAGTAATAGAAAGGTAAAAAAGAGATTCTTCCTGCCCATAGATCTTAAATCTTTCTGGTAGTTTTTCAATTCTTACCTGACGAGCATATATTTCTTTATTAATTTCTTTATCTATCCTTGAAAGAATTTTAATAGATTTTTTTCTGTTTTTTTCATTTGAAAAATAAAAAATCGAAAAAAATATTAAAAATAAAAACAATACTAAAATAATGTTACCTATACTTTTTTCGGAGAGATTCAACTTTTCTTCAATATTTTGCCAAAAGATTAACAATATTGCTAACAAAATAAATACAGAAATAACCATAATTTTTTTAGTTAATTTCTTCAAAATAATATCTCCTTTTTTATTTAGAAACATATAGCAAAACACAATTTTAAAAGTCAATAAAATAAAAAAATAAAATTCTAAATAAATGCTTCCCCGCATTTATTTTAAGATTGCTACGAATATAATGAGTAGGAATACTAAAGGAAATGCGGGGTTCGATCCAACTTTATAATGGTTTCTTTTTTAAATCTGACAAAAAAAATGCTCCCTGCCTCGATTGAGACAAGGAGCTGAAAAGAATTATATTAAAGCTTCTCTAACTTTTCTTATTTTTATGATGTATTGCAGACAATCATCTAAAGATCTTTGTGTTATTAAACCTCTTTGATAACCAGAAATAATAAATTCTTTAGTTATTTCAAATATCTTTTTCTTTGGTACTTTTTTGTGCAATTTTTTAATTTTAGCCCTTGCATTTAAAACATTGTATTTTAAAAGTTTATTAACCTTATTATAAGGTTTATTTCTTCTTTTAGAATCGTTTCTATCTGTTACGCCTGATAAAAATGCACTTCCAAGAGCATAGATTAAAATATTAATTATTTTCAACTTTTCATAACTTCCAATTTTTACATTGAGAAGTAATTTATCAAGTTTGTTTTGAACTTCTCTTTCTTGTTGTACAAGTGGTTTCATAAGCCAATTGTTAATAAAATAAAATATATATTAAATTCGATATAGTTTAAAACCATATCTATTTGCTTAAACAGCAAGTTTGGATATTTGAAAAATCAAGGTGGAGCTCCTACTTGCAGAACGACCTTGAATTTTCAAATATTAAACTTATAATTTAAAAAGCTAATGGTCAGATGTTCTATTTCAATAAAGACAAAATAAATAATACAAAGCATCAAAACAGCTAAATTGATTTAGTTGTTTTGGATAAATATTGGTTCAAAAAATATCTGTTTTTTTTGAACTCCTTTAATAATTTGTTCTTCTTAATAAATCCAATAATTTCATCTCCATTATAATAAAATCTCTTAAATATAAACCTCTTTCAATTAAATCAATTCTAATATTTTTCAAAACAAAAAAAGAATCTTATCAAAAAATACAATCTGATTTTATTAAAAAACTATTAATTTATGGTTCTAAAATAAAACAGATTTCCGCTTCCCCCCTCCGTCTGGGATGATAGTCCCCGACTACGAGTTTTTATCCTTAGAATTGCTATGAATGAAGAGAATAGGAATAATAAGAGTTAAAAGGTCGTAGTCGGGGAAGAAATTTAATTTAGAAACGCTTAATATTACAGACTGTAAGTCTTTTATATTGAGGGTTTATAAGATAAATTCTGACCAGACGGAGGGGGGAAAGCTTGTGTTTTATTAAACACAAGTATAAACACAGCCTAAAACATAGTTTTATCCATATTAAATATTTTCTTTTTAAAAAGAAAATATGATGTCTTCATTGCTTTTTCTATAGCAAAAAATAAAGCTCAATTTATTAAAAATTGAGCTTTAAATAAAAACTTCTTTAATATTCTTCTGCAAACATTATTGTAAAATAATCATTTGAATTTAAAAATTCTTGATCTTTATTTTGTTTCATTTCTTTATTGAGATTATCTATTACAAATATCTTTCTTTTTGAATTTTGTTTTTTGAAAACTTGTAAATAATCTAAACCAACTTCTTTTTGAACCTTATCTTTTATTGTTGAAATAATATTGGAAATTTCCAAAAGATCTAATTCAAATTGAATTCCAGAAGTCATAAACATTTTTCCAGAGAAAGAATAAGATCCTTCTTGTTCTTGTGGTTGTAATAACCAATTTTTTGCGTTCTTCTTTTTCATAATAAAAAAGTTAAATATTAAAACAATTGCTTTAAATTCAAATTTAAAAAAAATACAAGGTGGAGATTTATACTACCTTGTATTTTTTTTAATTCTTGAATATGTTTTCTTGTTTTTAATATCTAACTTTTAAGAAAAAGAAAATAGTAATTAATTAAATCTATTTTTTATATGAAATGACAATCATATATAGCTACATAATCATCATCAGGAACATCTTTCATTAATTCTTTTAATCTATTTTCCCATTTTTCTTTGTCTTCTTTTGAATAATTCTCATAAGCATTACCAATTTCATACCATTTCCCATTTATCAGCAAAGCAAAAGCCTTAAGATCATTATAGTTCGAAATATCGCTTTTTTTTGCCTCATCAACTCTTAATTTGTAATTCAATGGTTTACCATCATTCAATTCTTGTGCAACAATATCTCGTAAGATTATTTTATTTTTACTTCTTCCTCCAAGTTTATACCAATCGAACTTGTGCTTATTCATTTTAGGTAAATTGATTTTTTCTGAACCAGAAAAAGAAAAGAAATGTTTATTTTCTTCTGTTACAATATTTTCTTTACACCATTTTAGTAATAAAGGAAAATAATTTTCCAAATAATCTAATTGCTGTTTATTTGATTTTTTCGTAAAGATTTCCTTACTTTTGATATATTCATCGTAGTATTTAATTTTATAATTAAGTACCGCTAATTTGAATAAATAAGAAGAAGATGGGTTCTTTTGATGTTGCTCTTTAATAACTCGGATATCTTGATGAATAATTAACTCCAATTCAGTATCCTTTCCTATCACAATAACTGAAAAATGTGCCATAAAATTCCTTTTTTATTAAATTTAATTAGCCATACAAAGCTTAATATTGCTTAATAGACTTGCTTATCCGTGCCGTAGGCACGGATAGCAAGGATTTCGAGTAAATTGATAAATTTTGCTCCGTACTCATTCAAATAGCCTTCATTGTAATGATAATTTTTATTATATAATTTTAAAAAAATTTATTGTTTCTTCAATGTTCTCATTATTAATAACCTCTGTTTTATAACTAATAAATCACTTTTCTGGTTCGTAATAATTCCAACTCATCAAAATGGAAAAAATCAGAGTAAAAACAGGAATACCCTTTTAGCAACGTGCTGATTTAATAACTGAATCCTAATATTCAGTCAATGAAAAATAATAAAAATTTGCGTCAATCCATTTATAATTTTTCAGTAGTTTCTTATTGCTCAAATAGCTAAACAAAATTACAAATTCAAGTATTTCAAATTTTCAATATTTCTTTGAAATTGATTATTGAAGGATTTAATCTTTGTTTTCTTTATGAGATTTCTTCTTTTGTAATAAGGTTTAATCTTCAATAAAATTGGTTTTTTATTTCCGTGAATAAAAATAGCTCTATTATCTTTCATTGTTCTAATCTCATCAGAAGTTAAAAGACTTCTCCCTGTTCTTAAATCTCGCACTTTATCGGCATCTGATCCAATAGAGTGATTTCCTCCTTCTGAATAAAAAACTGTTTTTTTACCCAGAATTTTTTCTACTTCTTCGCAAGTATTAAGACTTAAACCGGGCAAAAATATTTTACTTCCACAACCTCCATTAATAATAGTCGAGGCTTCTGATTTTCCATAAATATTATTAAGTTGCTCAATATCTTGAAGGACAAGCGAACAAGAACAATTTCTTTTTCTTAAAGTTGTTATTAGATTTGAAAAATTGGGTAAACAACTCATATTTCCAAATTCATCAAGTAAAAAGTAAATTGGTAAATAAGGTTTCTCGCTATTGGGAAGCTTCATACAAAAATCAAATATTTGAGAATAAAGAAGAGATAAAAAGAAACCATAATATTTAATTTCGTGTTCAGGAATAATAAAATAAATAATTGTTTTTTCATTTCTTAAAGATTCAAAATGTAATGATTCATCAGCTGTTAAATAACATAATTCTGGATCTGAAAATTTATCTAAAGCTGTTTTTGCTGTAGCTATCATTCCTTGCATCACTTTTTCATCATTAGAAATAAACCCTTTATATTCATTGAAATTTGCTTGATCATTAATTGTCAGTTTTGCTATAAAATCATTAATTTTACTACCTTTTGAACCAAAGGAATTTAATAAATGTCTAAGATTATGTAAATTTTGAAAGGATTTATCACAATTTTTTAAACATCTAATTAAAATATTGATAATATTTTTTGCTCCGTCATTCCAAAATTTTTGTTCTCCTCCACCTGATGAGAAAGCTGTGCTAATTAAAATTTCTGAAATTTTTTTTATTTCAGTATGAGAATTTGCCCTATGCAAGGGATTAAATCTAAGAGTTTTTTGAATATTTTTAACATTAATTACTTTGATACTAAAACCTTTTTTTGAAAGATAGCCTGATGTTTTCTCAAAGATTTCTCCTGATGGATCTGTAACTACTGCCGAGCATTCCGAATTTAAAGAAAGCAAATTTGGAATTATGTAAGTTGATGTTTTTCCTGCTCCTGTTGGAGCAACAAGCATTAAATGACGAAAAGATAATTCTTCTGATAATCGATTAAAACCATCAACGACCAATCCTTTATTTTTTTTATTTAAGATTTTTCTCTTTTCCCAAGCAGACAAAAATTGGGAACTACCAAAAAGATTTTTTGATTGAGATGTTTTCCAAAACATACTATTGAAAAAATTAAATAAAATTATTAAAATTGGTAAACTTAAATATAAACAAATTTTTAATAAAGTCTATAGAAGTAATAACCGATTTACCAAAACAGAAACAAGCTTTAATTATAAAAAATAGAAATAAGTTTTTATTTAAAAACTGTGTTGAATTAGATTATCCTCTTCAAGAACTAAAGAATAAAGAAATAAAAGAATTAACAAAATCCTCTTGGTTTCTAATAAATTATATTCCTCTGTATCAAGATATAACAGCATTATCGAAAATGATTCTACAATTTAAAGATGGGAAAAAGGATATTGTAGATTATTGGATTAAAACAGCACAAAAAGCATTAAAAGATGAAAATTTTGATTATATATTCCGTCCTCTTTCATCACAAGAAACAGATAAAGTGATTAAACAACCTTTAGATTATCTTGGAAAAGCAATTTCAAAGAATAATAATTTCATACCGGACTTTTTTAAAAAGAAAGAGAAACATATCCCTTTACACTTGCTAAAAAATAAAGAAGAAAGAGAATGTATCTTAAAAAAGATATATCAATTAAATCATTATAAGATTGATTTGAATGGAAAAAGAGTTTTGATAATTGATGATATAATTTCATCTGGAACAACAATAAAAATTCTAACAAAAATTTTAAATAAAGAATATCCAACAATAGAGGTTTGTTGTTTTGTCTTAGCTGAAACATCTCACACAATTTTGATAAATAAATTTATGATAATGGAAAATATCAGAGCAAATATTAAAAAAACTCTCTTTTGAAACCAACCCCTTTTTTTCTTTCAAATGTGATTTTTTTAAGCTGTTGTTTTCTTTTTGTTATTTTCTCAAAATTTAATTTATCAAAACCAAAACTTTTAAATCTATATTTTCTACCATTGAATAAAATACCAGAAGGTTTATTCCGGTAAGAATAAATTTGAAAACCTTTGGTAACTATTTTCTGTTGAAAATCAATAAAATTATCAGATTTAATAAAAATAGAATTTAGATTTATTTTCAAAATTTCTTTATCTGATTTTTTATTTGTTTTTTCTAAACGCTTTTTCATTTGGAATCCCTTTTCACTTCTTTCAAGAATTCTTGAATTCTTGATTTCTTGATTTCTTGAATTCAAGATTTCTTGATTTCTTGAAAAAACTACAGAGTTTTGCAATTCAGGAAATTTTTCTTTTTGAAAATTCTCAATTTCTCGCCGAACTTTTTTAAAATTAAAATTGTTCATTCTCAGTGTTTTAGAGCTTTTATATTCAGTTCCGGAAAAGCAAAAATGAATATGGATATTTTCTGTATCAAAATGTGGAGATGCTACACAAAGAGCATTTGGAGATCTGATAGAAATATATTTTGAAGCTATCTCATTTAATTTTAATAATGTTAAATTATGAGAATCTTCTTTATGAAAAGATAATACTTCGTGATATAAGACAACACCGTTTTTTCTTCTTTTCCGGTATTTATCATTTTCTTTAAATTCTTTTAGTACATTGGAAGAATTTTTAATGTTGTTGAAAATTGCAAAAGAAGAAGTTTTTTCATTCCAATTTTTATCAAGAATGTATGAAAGAATCTTTTTAAAATTTCTGCTTTTCCATCTGATTGTCTTCACAATCATAATATTTTAATTTTTGTTTATAAAGAATACATTCAATTTCATAAATAAAATTTGGATTATTTTCTGTTTTATCTACAAGAGTTAATAAAAAATCTGAATTTCCAGTAACAAATTTTTCAATTTTTGCTTCAAGTAAATTCAAATTGTTCCAAATTTTTTGAGCTTTAAATATCCCGCAAGTCCTAACGCTATTTGTATGCTTTGCTATCTGATTAATATTATTCCCGATTTGAAGAATGAGCAATTGAAGTTTATGTAATGTTTGTTTATGAGGGAAAAAATAACTTTCATTCAAAGAAGAAATTACAGTTTCTTTAATAAAAGCTGAAATATTTATTTTATTTTCCAATGCTTTTTGTTTAATTTTTCTGAATTCATCAGATGAAAAAATTATCTCTTTTCTTACTTTTTTTTCAAGATATTTTTTCCGGTAATTTTTTTGATATTCTTTTCTCGCAAAATTCATAAACTTTTTGGATTTATAGAATGATGAAAATTCAAGGGGGTTAAGGGGGAGTGAAAACTTCCACCTTACAAGACAACGGAGTTGAGCAATTTATACGAAAACATTTAGCTTGCTAAATTGTTTTCGGTAAATTTGCGTTCTTGCTTCCCTACCCTATTTGTAAATATTAGGGTTTTGATATTATCAATTTGAGTCATTTTTTTCAATAAAAATCTTTTATTGAGGAAAAGAAAAAGAGCTCAAGAAAAAATTCCTGAGCTCAAAAAAAGGTTTAATATTCATAAGAGAAAAGTATTGTAAAATAATCATTTTCTTTAACAAATTCATCTGAATTTTCTTCTTTCATTTCTTTGTTAAGTTGATCAATTACAAAAATTGTTTCTCCTTTAGAGTTTTTAAAAACTTGTAAATAGTCGGCACCACCAAGTTTTTCTACCCTTTGCCTTACAGCCATAATAATAAAAAGTTGTTCATCAAAAGTTAATGCTTTACAAATGTTATTTGTAATTAATATTTTTCCTGAAAAGGTATAAGTTCCTTCCCTTTCTTGTAATTGTAAATTCCAAATATTGGGTTCCAAAATTACCTCCTTACTTTTTAATAAAAATGATTTTAAATTTGAACAATATTAATCCTTTTTGTTAATGTGCCGGAGATAGATAATACTCAAAAATCAAGCAAAAGAAAAGAGAGCCTAAATAAATTTAAGCTCTCAATGAATTCTTTACCATTCAATTAATTTCTTTTGCAATATGTGATTTTAGTTTTTGAGATCCATATTTTTTCCTAATTTTTTCAAGACTAATATTCCCTTTTCGATTTCTGTTTTTATCTTCGGGAGGTTTCCAATACCAAGCTACTTTCTTTTTAGCATAGAAAAGACCTGCTTTTTTTAATTCTTTTCTAAAATTAAAAGTTTCACCTGTCACCCACATCCAATAACCACAAATTTCAATTTTAAGCTTTTTGAAATGGAATATTTTTTTAAAAACCTCCTCCATTTCAGGATTATCAATGTTCCAAAAATTCTTATTCTCTTCAAATTCTTTATCTGATTCAATTCTGAAAGAATATTGATCTTTGAGAATTTCAAAAGCTTCTAAAATTTCTTTAATAAACTCTCCATCACCTCCGTGATCAGGATGATGTTTTAAAGTAAGTTTTCTAAAAAGACTTTTTAATTCTTTTCTGTTTAATTGATTATCCCCTATTTCAAATACTTTTAATGCTTGAAATAATTTCATTATTTGTTCTCCTGTAAGTCAAAGAACGGTAAAGGATTATAACTATACAGGATTTAAAATAAAATTAAAAACTATAAAATATGAAAGTTTTTATTGGTTTTAAATTAGCATTTTAGTCATTTAAAGTAGTAATTCAAGTAATCTTCCTAATTTTTCTGCTTTTTCTACATCATCATCAAGTTCTTTTCTTCTTTTTAAAATACCGTTTATAACATCTTGGCTTAAGAATCTCCTGCAACTATATATTTCAGCTTCAATTTTTTTTCTTGACTCTCCTATTTCTTTTTTTAATTTTTCAATTTCAAAATCTATATCTTTCCGGAAGATCTTAATTTCTTCAAATTTCTGAGTTGTCCATTTCGTTGTAGGAAAAGAGCTTTTTTTATTATGCATAATTAAGTCCTTAAATAAATTTTTTTCCCTCAATATTTAATAATTCAAAAAAAGTAAAGAATTTAAATATAATTTTTTAAAAAATCATTAAAATCTTTGAAATTTTTATATAATTTCCTTTCATCAAAAACCTCAAAAGGTAAATCTAAAAGATCATTTGTAGCTAAATTTCCAGCTTTATCATTATCAAGATATAGATAAATTTTTGAATAATTATTTTCTAAAATAAATTTTTTAGCCTTTTTAATTTGTGTTACTGAATTAAGAATAATAGAATCGTTTTTAAGCTCCTTTTTGTCTAAAAAGGTATAATGACTCAAAAAATCAAAAAAACCCTCATAAATTGCAATATTTGAGCTTTCTTGTTGTGATTTAAGGATAGATACATCTTTTTTTCCAATAATTCCTTTCCCATATTTATTATTCCACTCCCAACCTTTACTTTTATTTTCCCAAACACAGGCAAAATAATGTTTCTTCTTTTTATTATTGAAAAAATAAATTTCTGATAAAAACTTTTTTGCAAAATCAATATTAATTTTTCTTGAAATAATATATTCAAGTAAAACAGGATTTTTGAGATTTCTTATTTTTGTAATTTCTAAAATTTCTTTTTTAACAGGGTCAGTTTTTTTTTCATTTGATAAATTATTGTTTTTATTCAAAAAGAAATTTTCTTGTTGCTGAGGAAAAGAAAAAAGAGTTGAATTAAATGAGCCTCTAATTTCGGATAAAAATTTTAATGTTTCAGGAATTGAATAATTTTTTAATTCTTTGATCAGATCAATAATTTTTCCTCCTTTCCCAATTGTAAAATCATACCAAGTATTTAAATTAAGATTTAGTTTTAAACTTGGTGTTTTTTGATTTGGATTAAAAGGACTAAAATACCATATTTCTGATTCTGTTTCTTTTCCCTTTTGAGTATTTGATATTGATTCAAAAACTTCTTTTATAGGAAGTTGATTTGCTTGTTTACAGTTCATATTTTCTTGTTACCTCTTTCTCTTTTCTTTAGATATTAAAAAAAAACATCATCAAAAAAAGTATATAATATTACAAAAAAAATAAATAGAACTTGTTTGTCTATGATGATGTTTTATAGTTTTAATAGTTTTAATAGTTTTACGCACCCTTTTAGCCCGCACCAGTAAAGGGTTTCTGACTTTAAAGGACGAACGATTTGGGATGAAAGGACGAACGATTTGGGATGAAAGGACGAACGATTTTTATTGACTTCTTCGTCCATTTAAAATAATTTGTATTTAGGTTATTTTTTACTGGAGAAATAAATGAAAAAGAATAAGAAAGAAGTAATAAAACATAGTTCGTCTATTCAAATATCTAATAAAATTAATTTACTGCAAAGACGTTCTTGGAATATTCTATTAGCAAATGCTTTTGATTCTTTAGAAACTAAAGATGAATATGAAATTTCAATAAAAGAATTATGTTTTATTTTGAAATATAATAGCAATAATGATTTACACATAAAAAAATTATTGAAAAGTTTGGTTACTACAAGTATAGAATGGAATCTTTTAAATAAAGATTTTAAGCAAGAATGGGGTGTTGTTTCCTTGTTGGCTCAGGCTATTATTATTAATGGAGTTTTAACATATAGTTATGCTCCTGTGTTAAAAAGAAAATTAGCGAATCCTTCTATGTACGCTAAAATTAATTTAAGTCTTCAGAATAGGTTTAATAGTAAACATTCATTAGCTTTATATGAATTATTTATTGATTATTATAACGAAAATAAAAAATACGGAGAAACTCCTTTTATTTTTATTGATGGGTTTAGAAAATTACTTGGATTAGGAGAAAGTGAATATAGTAGATATAAAGATTTAAGTAATTATGTTATAAGAAAAGCGATTAAAGAAATAAATGAAAAAACAGATTTATATGTAGAAATTGAATATAAAAAAGAAGGTCGCAAAATTGTTGCTCTAAAATTTATTATAAAGAAAAATCCAAACAATAATATTATATTAGATGTTTTTGAAGTACCTCAAAAAGAGCAAAAATCATTACCAATAGAAGAATTTGAGATTGATAATCAAGAATTATTTATAATATTAACAACTGAATTTGGAATTTCAAAAA
>JAOZMQ010000416.1:0-2220 GCA_029934195.1 Candidatus Cloacimonadota bacterium
AAAAACACGAATAAATATTAAAGGAAGAATTTCAGATGCGACTTTGCAAAAAAAAAATCTTTACTCCTGACCATCTCTAAACATAATTGACAATGTTTGTTCTTTTCTTTGTATATGGAGTATTTATTTTTAAAGAATATATCTATATTACGAGGTTTTTTATCTTATAATTTTTTACAAGTTTTATACAGTTACTTAAATTACTTTTTGTTGTTACAAAAAAAAATATTTGCAATCTTACTTTGAATTATTAATTTTCTGCGTTATGAAAATCTCTAATATCAAATCTTTGACAATGCTCAGTAAAATGCAGATATTATTCCAAGATTTTGTACTATTTTCTTGAATTAAGAGGAGATTTATATGAGTTATAATAAAAATCGGTTACTAAAAATCATTTTAATAATCACTGTATTTTGTATGTCTCTCTTTGTTTTGTGCTGTGTAAAACAGGAAAACCAGGTGATTGTTTATTGTGGAAGTGGATTAAAAGAACCAATGGAATCTGTTGGAAATGCTTTTGAAAAAAAACATAATATTGGAGTAATTATCATTGATTCAGGAATGAAAAATCTTGTAGAGGTAATAAAAGAAACTCAAATTGGGGATTTTTTTTTCTATCCTTCATTATCCGCAAAACCCAAATTACCGGATTTAGAACAAACTACATTTTGTGTTGGTTATGATGAACTTGTTATAGTTATTCATAGAGATAATCCCAAAAATATTCAATCATTTGATGATCTTACTAAAGATAATATTAGGATAGCTGTTGGAGATTCAGCAAAAACAGCTACTGGAAAACTATTTGAAAATATTTTGATAAAGACAAAAAAGAAAGAGGAAATCGAGAAAAATATAGTATTCAGAGTTCATGCTTCGGGAGAAATGATAAAATTACTTATAGCCGAAGAAACCGATGCAGTAATAATTTTAAAAAGTTTATTAAACTCAGATAAGTACAGGAATTTTAAAGCAATTGAATTTCCTAATGAAATTAAAACAAGTTTTGGAGTTTATCTGTCGGAATTAAGAATTTCAAAAAATAAAAAAGCCACACGTTTATTCTCTAATTTTATGATAAATGAAGGAAAAGAAATTTTGCACAAATGGAGGATAGAATTAAATGAAAATTAAAAATAAACTTCTGTTAATCTATTTGATTTTTTTTGTTGGGATTGTATCTATAGCTTTTATTAATCTCAATTCTCAAAAAAGAATGTCTCAAGAAATTAGTATTTATTCAAAGTTACTTATACCAGGTATCCTTGCTATAAATAAAATTGATGCCGAAATGCTCAAAGTACGACAATATACTTTAGAATATCGAGAAACGTTAAACGTTGAATATTTTAAAAAAGCAAGAGAATCCTTGCATAAAGTAACCAAATACTTATTAGCACACAAAGTTTATCATTATAATCACCATCAGAATGATGAATTTTATAAAGTTGAGGATGTAATCAATTCTTTAGTAAACCATGCTACCGAATATCTTTTATTAGCTCAAAAAGGAGGAAGCAAAGAAAAATTATTAGTCATCTCCCAAGTATTTGACAAAGAGTTTAAAGAGTATGAGTACTTAATAAGTCCAATTATGTCCAACGATATTAAAGAATTTCAAGAAATAGCAGAAAATTTTGAACGAAAAAGAGTAAAATTATTTACTTTGATAATAGGAATTCTTTTGGTTGGATTAATTGTATTATCTTTTTTGAGTTTTACAATAATGAAGTCTATAACTTCCCCAATTAACAATCTTTTATTCAATATTAAAAGTATTAGTAAAGGGAATATTAGCTCACAAATTGATAAAAAACTTATTCAATCAAAAGATGAAATTGGAGTTCTGGCATTAGCATTCCATAATATGATTAATCATTTGAACAAAGTAACTGTTTCCAAAGATGAATTGCAAAAAGAAATTAAGGATAGATTGAAGACAGAAAAGATTTTGCGAGAAAGTGAACAATTAAACAGAGCAATAACAGAAAATTCTCCTTTTGGAATTTCTGTTCGAGATAAAAATGGAACTCTAATTCTATATAATAATTCGTGGAAAACGATTTGGAATTTATCTGATGAAGATATCGAAAGATATAAAATTAAAAAGCACAAACTTGCTTTCAATCATAAGGACTCATATTTATATGAACATCAAGAAAAAATACGCAAAATTTATGAAAAAGGAGGACATTATTTTACAGGTGAGATAAAACT
>JAOZMQ010000416.1:2230-3080 GCA_029934195.1 Candidatus Cloacimonadota bacterium
AAAACTGAATTTCCCTGAAAAAAATAAAGCAAAATGGATTTCACAATATTTTTATGCAATTGAAGATAAAAATGATGAAGTTAAAAAGGTAGTAGTTCTTACCGAAGATATCAGTAAACATAAGCAAGCGGAAGAAAAAATATTCTCTAATGAAAAAGAACTTAGGGCTACCTTACATTCAATTGGTGATGCTGTAATTGCAACTGATAATTTCGGAAAAGTTATAAGAATGAATCCGATTGCTGAGAAATTAACCGGCTGGAATATTGAAAATGCAAAAGGTAGAAAACTAACAGAAATCTTAAAAATCTTTAATGCAGAGACTGGAATTATAGTCGAAAATCCGGTTGACAAAGTTCTAAATTCCGGTGAAATTGTAGGTATTGGCAATCATACAAAACTAATCTCAAAAAATGGAGAAGAATACCAAATATCAGATTCTGCAGCACCCATTATTAATTCAAACAATGAAATTAGTGGTGTAGTTTTAGTTTTCCGAGATGTTACTGATGAATATAGAATGAGGGCTGAACTAGTTAAAAAAGAAAAATATTTTAGAGCACTAATAGAAAATAGCACTGATGTTCTTTCAGTTATTGATGCAAAAGGGAATTATTTGTTTATAAGTTCTTCTTTTGAAAAAGTATTGGGATACAAATTAGAGGAACTAAATGGGAAAAATTCATTTGAGTTTGTTTATCCGGAAGACAGGAAGAAAATCCAATTACAATTAGAGATAGGAATTCGTAATGATAGTTATATAGATGAAATTAATTTTAGAGCTTTACATAAAAATGGCTCAATTATTTACCTTGAAGGTACTGCAAAAAATATGCTCAATTCTCCTATC
>JAOZMQ010000003.1 GCA_029934195.1 Candidatus Cloacimonadota bacterium
ATTTAAGAGAATAAATAATAGACGGGAAATAGTGCGAAATTACAAATATTAGGATGATTTTAAAATTTCAATAAGAATCTATTCTTTTAAATCCGGTGCTAATCCTGCAATCAGTGGGTTTTATCTTTTTTTTCAAGTACTAATTATAACATTTTCTAATAGCAAAGAAAGTTTTAGAGTTATTCAAAAATCTCCAAGTTATTTTTTTGCTGGGCATAAGTTGATTCATTTTTTTATCTCAAATTCTCTTGTAAAATATCTTTATATTAATCATCTTTGGAAGTTTTTTTGTAGAGCCTTTTATTTTAAAAAAGAAAACTATGTTGTATTACTCTCAGAAGTCAATTCTTCAAAGGGAGATGCTGACAAGAAATAGCATTTACAAATTACTTTGAATTTTTAATTTTTTCTGTATTCTTAAGACTACCAAGTTTCAAAGCTTGACATTTAACAGCTAATTCCAAAATGTTGAAAATAGTAAAAAAATAGTCTGGAGGAAAAATGACAAGCTTGTTTGATTTTCATAATATGTTTACAAATCAAAATAAAAACACAATTGTTTTTTTTAAAGGTAGCTTCTCGCAAGAAATTCTGCACGAACTTGCAAAGAGTTTAAAAAATCGTCTTGCAGACAATGAAGAAAAACGAATTAGTAAAAGAATATTTGCAATTTTTATAGAATTAGCTCAAAATATCTATCATTATTCGGAAGAAAAAATTAATATCGAAGAGAAAAAAATGGGTGATGGTATCATTCATATTTTTACAGATAAAGATTGCTACATTATTCAAAGTGGGAATGTAATAGAAAAGACTAAACAACAAGTAGTTGTTGATAAAATTGAAATGATAAATTCTAAAAGTTTGGATGAACTCAAACAATTAAAAAAAGAAATCATCAAAAGAAAACGGACTCGCGAAGGAGCAGGATTTGGACTTATTGAAATTGCTTTGAAGTCTCATACAAAAATTGTCTGCGACTTTATTGAAATAGATAAGACTAAAAATTTTATTAAAATTGAAACGAAAATAGTGAAGGAGGGATAATGAAAAATTTAGATATTGAAGCTACAGAACAAACTCTTGAAATTCATTTTAATTTTGAAAAAGAAAAACTATTAATAAAAGGTGAATCTTATCCGGAGAATACTTTAGAATTTTTTGAACCAATTTTTTCATGGATTAATAAATATTTTTCTTATAAAAATCAACTTGCTGTTGAATTTGAAATTGAATATCTTAATAGTAGCTCTTGGAAATCTATTTATGATCTCTTTGAAAAATTAGGGGAATATCATGATCTCGGAAAATCTATTAATGTTGTATGGAAGTATCCGGCTGATGATGAAGAGATTTTAGAAGATGGAGAAGAGTTTTCAGAAGAAACGTCCTTAAATATGACCTATGAAAAAATCTAAAATGGGAATTTTTGAAAAAGAAGAAAGAATTTTAGAATTTATCACAAGTATTAATTTTGATAAAATAAGCAAAGAAGAGTTTGAACAAAATTGGAAGACATTGACTAAAAATTATTCTTCTCTTTTAAAACAAACTTCAAGGCTAACAAAATACAATGATCGACAAAATGCAAAATTACGAAAAATTGAAAAAAGACTAAAAAAATACGTTCCACATCAATTATATCAGAATATAATGAAAGGACATGAATTAGCTGAAACATATAAAACTGTTCGAAAGAATCTTACTGTATTTTTCTCTGATATTAAGAATTTTTCAATAATTACATCCGCGATGGATGGAGAGACATTATCTACTTTTCTCAATGATTATTTAGAAGAAATGACAATTATTGTCAACAAACATGGAGGAACTCTTGATAAATATATCGGGGATTCTGTGATGGTTTTTTTTGGTGCTCCAAGAGATTCTTCTAAAGAAAGCAATGTAGAAAAATGTATAAAAATGTCTCTTGAAATGCGAGAGAAAATGAAAGAAATTCGGAAAAAATGGTATCTTATGGGCTATGAACAACCATTTCATATTAGAATCGGAATTGCTACCGGATATTGTATGGTCGGGAATTTCGGCTCTTCGCAAAGAATGGATTATACTATAAGTGGGCGAACAGCAAATCTTGCCGCCAGACTTGAACAATGTGCTGAAGTTGATGAAATTTTACTTTGCCATTCAACTTGGGGAATTGCCAAAGATTATATTGAATGTAATCCTCCGGAAGAAAAGAATTTAAAAGGATTTCAAGAACCAAAGATAACGCATCAATTAATTGATATAAAAGATATTGATAATAAAAAAATTTTCAATTTTGTTGATGAAGGTGCTGAAATAAAAATTGATAAAACGAAATTTTCTAAAGAGTATTTTATTTCTCTAATTGATTCTATTTATGATTGATTTTTTTATTGTAGGACTGTTTTTCAAATTGGTAGTTAAAAAGGATTTTGTGGTAAGATAATGATGTTAAAAAAAATAAATCTCAATTGGTTTAAGTTTATTATCTATTTATTGATAATATTTCAGAGCATAAATTTTATTCACAAATATTCCCAAAAAACACATCTCTTTGGACATAAAAAGAGTAATTTCTTTCTTGATAAACACAATTATGATTTGGATAACAAAAATGGTATTCCGCTCTCTCTTTATACCTGTCAAATTTATTTCCCGGATATTATTTCTGAACTTAGTAAAGAGAGTAAAATAAAAGATCTTGATAGATTATTTTCTGGAATACTAATTAAAAAAAATGAGAATGATACTCTTGATTCACAGATAGAGGATTTTTCTGAATACTTTAATCCCAAAAAGAATAAAATATATCTTTATTCTTACGGGTTAATTACCAACGAATTAATTAAGAAGATTCATCACAAAATTTATTTTTCGGAAGCTCCAATTTTTTCTGAAGACATATCAAAAAAAAAGAAAGACTACTCTACAATCTCTCTCAGAAAAATATTACTTAGTCTTGATGGTCTTTCTAATTCAAATTCCTTACTTGATGACAAAAATCTGAAAGAAACAATTAATGCAAAACTGCTTGAGCATGAAAAGTTAGATTCTTTACAAATTAGTTTTCTCATTAACGATAAATTATGCCAATATACTTATTTTAAAAGTTCTCCAATAATGAATCTCTTCCAACATAAACAGGGAGTTTTTTCATTATTCCTTCATAGTTTTTTATATAAATTATTTATTTATATTTTCTTTATTCTCATTGCTTTAATTTTTATTTCCAAGTTAACAGATTTCCGAAAAAGTGAAGTTAAAATCATTTTCTTCTTCCTAATTTTTTTCCTTATTTATATAAGAGCAATAGATTTAAGTCTTTTTGGATTAGATCTCAATAACCAGATTATAAAATTACTAATAATTATAAAACTACACTTGATACTAACTCTTGCCAGCTTGACACCAATCCCTATAAAATTTTTTAATAAACTAAAATTTCCATTTTTAATTTTACCCATTTATTGTTATTTCAAAGAACAATATTTCATTTATCTTGGATTGATTGCAATTGTGTTAATTATTCAACTTCTTCGAGAATCTAAATTTCAAAGAAAAATCAGAAATAGATGGTTAAATCTTGGGTTATCACCAATTTATTATGGAACAATTTTTGTTCTTTTATCGGTTCTCATTAAATTCTCAAATAATTATATAGCTCGAACAGAATCGAATCTTTCAATTGTATTTTTGTTTATGAATTCATATTTTATTGTCTCAATGGTGTTACCATTTTTAATGTTAATTATGGCATTGGTAAAATTTGATTTCAAACAATATATTAAAATCCGAAGCATTGTTTATTTTTATCTGATTTTAACTTATTCTTTTATAACACTTAACAGTTTATTATATAGATTTTTTAGATTACCGGTAGCAATTTCTTTACTTTTGTCGTATATATTTACTCAATATTTTCACAAAAAGCTTAAATTTCTTCATCCCAATAATTTCAATAAAACCAAAGTCTTATCGCAATATACCAAAGGAGCTTTTAATAAATTATCCATAAATGAGCTTTTTAAATATACCGCAAAATTTCTTTCTAAAAATTTGAATATTACGAAAATCTCTTATGAATCAAAATCAGAAAAACTCGGTTTCGATTTTATGAACAGTGATAATTATATAGAAAACTTACCGCAGAATATCAACTATTTTAATCTTGATATTGAGAGAATCAATGAGTCAGAGAATGCTTTACCATATCCAGTTGAACCTAAAGATTTAGAAATAAGATTATTTTATCCATTGAAAAGTAATTCTAATTATGAAGAAAAAACTTATTTGTGTCTCGGTCCTTCAAGTAAACTTTTTTGGACTTCTGAAGAAGCTGATTTCCTCTATGAAATTGTTAGAATTTTTAATACAACCAAAAATAATATTGAGCTAAATAAAGATTTTAGAGATGAACAGATTAAAGCAGAAAAAGAAAGAGAAGAAAAAAGAGTTCAGTTGCTGTTTTCAAAAAAATTGGAAGAAAAAAATACAGCGATTACAGACTCGATGAATTATGCTTCCAAAATCCAACAATCAATACTTCCAAGTGAACTTGATTTTAGTGATTTTTTTAAATCTTCCTTTTCTATTTATAAACCTCGAAATGTTGTGAGTGGCGATTTCATTTGGTTTTATAAAATTAACGAAAGTGATGCAATTCTTGCTCTTGCTGATTGTACAGGTCACAGTGTTCCGGGAGCATTTTTAACACTTATATCAAACGCTATTCTGAATAATATTATCAAAGAAAGGAAAATTAATTCTCCAGCTGAAATATTGAATCAGGCAGATATAATGATGAAAGATACTTTTAAATCTCATGAACCTAAAAATACTGATGGAATGGATATTGGTCTGATTTTTATTAAAAACGGAGCAAAAGAAATTGTTTTTAGTTCAGCAAATATTAACCTTTTTGTCGTAGAAAATGGAGAAATTCTCCAACTAAAAGGACAGAAAAAAGGAATTGGAGATAAAAGAAAATTAATTTTTACAGAACAGGTAATTTCACTTCAGCGTACAACAAAAATCTATTTAACTTCAGATGGTCTTTGTGATATGGCAATAACTAAAGTAAATAAAAAAACAAGATTTAAGACAAAAGGAATTATGGAATTTTTATCAACAAACAATAATTTGTCATTAAAAGAACAAAAACAAAATTTGGAAAGAATAATAACAGAAGCCATAGAATCTTATCCTCAAAGAGATGATATTACTGTGATTGGAGTAGAGATAAATAATGATAATGATTAGAACGGAGATAGAATATGGAAAAACAAGTTTACGAAAATTGTTTTATTTGTGGAAAAGATAATCCGGTTGGGCTGAAATTAATCTTCCAATATGGCGAGAATTCAGCATTTACTAAAATTAAACTCAGTCGTAATTATGAAGGTTATCCAAGCGTTATTCATGGTGGTATCGTGGCTGCTCTCTTAGATGAAGTTATGGCAAAAGCGATTTTAAACAAAGGAGTTGAGGCTGTAACAGTAGAAATTAATCTGAAATATAAATCTCCTTTGGAAGTAGAAAAAGAGTATTTTCTTTCGAGTAAAATTATCAAAATGAAATCTAAAATTGTGTTATGTGAAGCTTCAATTGTTAGTTTAGATGGAAAATTAGTTGCAGAAGCAGATGGTAAATTTTTTATTGTAAATCTTGAATCTCTGAAAAATAAAGAATAATGCTTGCAAATAGTCGAGAATAATTTTTTTTGAATAAATTGTAACAAATTAAACTTATACTAAATGGATTTTTTAGTCTTAAAGCTTAATAGATAATCGGGAAAAAATGGAGTAATAATGAAAATGAAAGTTGTATTTATAGAATATTTTGTTCTTACAATTGCCCTTTTTACAATATCTTGTGGGATTATTACCCCAGATTTTGATTCTGAAAGAGCTTTTACTTACTTGATAGATCAATGTAATTTTGGAACACGTCACCCCGGATCAGACGGAATAATTGCTTGTCGTAGATATATTCTTAACCATTTAGAAAAAAATGGAGCTGTTACGGAAGTGCAGGATTTTGAATATGAAATTCGAGGTAAAAATTTACAGTGTCAAAACTTAATTGGTCATTTTAGTCCGGATATAAGTAGGAGAATAATTATAGCAGCTCATTATGATACTCGACCTTGGGCAGATAAAGAACCTGATGTAACACTTCATAACACACCTATTCCCGGTGCTAATGATGGTGCTTCCGGGGTTGCTGTTCTTCTCGAAATTGGAAATATTCTTGCAACAAAACCTTTGGAAAATCTTGGTGTTGATTTGGTCTTTTTTGATTTGGAAGATTCTGGTGATTATGGTGACTCCGATTCTTGGTGTATTGGCTCTCGTTATTATGCAGAGAATCTTGGAAAAGACTATCCGGAAAAGGCTATCATCGTTGATATGATTGGAGATGCGGATTTAGAAATATTTATGGAATATTTCTCATATCAAAATTCACCTTCTTTAGTAAAAGATATTTGGAATATTGCCAACGAAAGAGGGTATGAACAATTCAAAAACAAGATAACAAACGCTATTATTGACGATCATTATCCGCTTTTAGAAGCTGGAATTGAAGCCATCGATATTATTGATTTTTCATATCCTGTTTGGCATACAATGAATGATGTTCAAGAACAATGTTCTGCAAAATCTCTAAAAGTTGTTGGACAAGTTGTTATTGATTATCTTTATAGAGACGAGAAATGATTTTTAAAAAGTTAAATAATTTCTTTACACCGGAAGAAGAAAAAATTATCCTTTTTTTAGTAATATTCGCATTTCTGGGAATGATATTAAATTATTCTGGTCTAATCGCATTTGATAGACAAGATCAAGAAATGGATAGTTTAAAAGTTCTCATAAAAGAAGATGTACAATTACAATTTGATTTACTTACAGTTACCCAAAAAGAACTAATTAAAATTCCCGGAATCGGAAGTAAAAGAGCTTCTGATATTTTATCATATCGAGATGATTTTGGATTCTTAAATTTAGATGAGCTTATTAATGTAAAAGGAATTGGAAAAGCAACTCTACTAAAAATACGGAAGTATTTTGTGGAATTTGGTCATCCGGTTGAAAAAGCTAAAATTCTAAAAAAGGAATTTAATGATAAAGTTGAAACTCCGGTTATTGGTAAAATTAATATCAATAATGCTTCAATAAAAGAATTGATTTTATTGAAAGGGATTGGAGAATCAAAAGCAAAAAAGATAATTGAATATAGAAATGCAAATGGAGATTTTAAAAATATTGACCAATTATTGAATGTAAAAGGGATTGGCAAAAAAACTCTTGAAAAAAATAGAAAACAAATATCTTTAGAGGATTAATTATGGATAAAAATATTGAAAAAAAAGTGATCAATCCTAAAAAACTTGGACCAACTTTAACTCTTGCTCAATTATATGAAAGTCAGAATCAACTTTTTGATGCTTATGCAGTTTATCATAAATTGTATGAATTTAAGCAATCCGAAGAAGTTATCAATAAGTTACTTAATGTGCGAAAAAAAATTATGTTGGAAATGAATTTAAAATATTCAGATGACATTTTGAAAGCAATTGATTTGGAAGATTTAAAAAAATTTCATATTTTACCTAAAAAGAAATTTATAGAATTAGAAGAAGCAATAGAGATTGAAACCGTTGATGTGAAATTTCCGCAAGAACTCGAATTAGAAGAGGAGAAAGAAAGGGAAGAAGTTAAAAAGGAAGTAGAGCAAGATAGAGAAAAGGAAGAAGAGAAAGAGAGTGCTTTAGAACAAGTAAACTTAGCTACAAAGTCAAAAGAAATAGCAGATATTAAAGAATCAATAACAGGGAATCAAATTTCATTACCAGAAAGTATTTTACCTTTTATGGCAATCAGATCTTTGACGGTAAAAGAATTGACCCAAAAAATGTTAGTTCTTTGGGGTGAAGAAAAAAAAATAGGTGATGTTAAAATTTTTGATTTCTTAAAACTATTTGGAGCATAAATAAGAAGGTAATATGCAAAAGAATCAATATAATAAATTGTGTCAAACCTGTGCAAATTCTTGTAAACAAAGCAAAAATTCGATACTTATTTTTTGTCCAAAATATTCTTATGAGCCACAACAAATTATAATTAAATTCAAAAAATGAGAGGATACTTATGATGACTTTTTATGGAAAACTAATCAGTGAGATAACAAATTTACCAAGTGTTCCTTCCATTTTAGTTAAATTGATTGTTTCAGTGGATGATATGAAAATTGCAAATAAGGAATTAGCACAAATTATATCGTTTGATCCTTCTTTAACTGCAAAAGTTCTATCCATTGCTAATAGCGCAGCTTATGGTTCTGTTAGTCGAGTTTCAAATATTGCTTTTGCAGTTACAAGATTAGGTAGAACTGAAATTAAAAATATTGCACTGACAATCTTTATGGCAAATTTAGTCAACTCCTTAAAACCAACAAATATCAATTTAGACGAATTCTGGAAACATTCTCTTGCTACTGCATTTATTGGCAAAAAACTATTAAATCATCATTTAGTTGATAATCATTTTGATGTTTCAAATTCATTTAATGATGTCTATACTTCCGGTTTACTTCATGATATTGGCTATATAATGTATGATGTTTATTTCCCTGAAAATTTTGGAAAGTTGTTAAAAAAATCAGAAGAAACAGAGTACCCTGTTTTTTACATTGAAGAACAGGAAGGGAAATTTAATCATGCGAAGGAAGGTTCAAATATTTTAGAATATTGGAAATTACCAATTGAGATCATACATGGTATAAGAAGTCATCATTTCCCCGAAGAAGCTCCGGACAATATTAAGCTAATTGCATCGGTTATTAATGTTGCAGACTATATTGCCAATATGATTGATTTTAAGTGTTTTCAATCAAAAGGGAAATACATTCCAAGTGATTTTGCTTGGGATAAATTTGATTTGGTAACTATGGAAAGAGAGGAATTAAAAGAATTGTTTGAAACTTTCCTCTCTCAATCTAAACTATTTATTGCTTTTTCAGAAATGGTAATAACCTCTTAAAAATAGGAATAAAATGAAGATAATCTCAGGAAAAAATCGTGGAACAAATTTGTATTCTGTACCGGCTAAAACATCAAGGCCAACAACTTCTTACATTAAAGAAATAATATTTGATGTCCTTTTTGATTGCAATGATTTATTGATAATTGATCTTTTTGCCGGAAGTGGTTCACTTGGTTTGGAAGCTCTTAGTAGAGGAGCTAAATTTGTAGAGTTTGTAGATGCTTCTGAAAAAGCGATAAGAACAATTTATAAGAATATTGAAAAACTTGGATATGTAGATGAAACTAAAATTCATAAAAAAAGAGTTTCTGCATTTTTAAAAAAATATGAGGGAGAAAAAATAGATATTATTTTTATGGACCCACCTTACGATAAAGGTCTCATTAACGCTGTTATCGAAGAAATTATTAATTCGGAAATCTTATCGAAAGAAGGACAAATTGTAATAGAACATTCTTCAAAAGAAAAAATAAAAGTTGAATTTACAAAAAATATTTTTCATACAAAAAAAAATGGTAATACTGTAATTTCATTTATGTCGTTGGAGGAGAGAAATGAGGATATATAACACACTTAGTAGAAAAAAAGAAGATTTCGTTCCTATTAATCAAGGAAAAATAAAAATGTATTGCTGTGGTCCAACAGTCTATAATTATTTCCATATTGGTAATGCACGACCGTTTTTGTTTTTTGATGTTGTCCGTAGATATTTTGAGTATCTTGGGAATGAAGTAATATATGTAATGAATATTACTGATATTGATGATAAATTAATAGATCAATCATTACGAGAGAAAAAATCAGTTCAGGAAATTTCACAAAAATATATAAAAGCATTTTATGAAGATACCAAGGCTCTATGTATAAAACCAGCTGTTTTTCATCCAAAAGCAACTGAATATATTGGAAAGATGATAAAGTTTATCAAAGAATTAGAGAATAAAGGTTTTGCTTATGAAAAAGATGGAGATGTTTATTTCTCAGTTGAAGAATTTAAGGAATATGGTAAATTATCTCATAGAAAAATTGAAGATCTAAAAGTAGGTGCTCGTGTTAAAGCTAACTTAAATAAGAAAAATCCTGCAGATTTTACGCTCTGGAAAAAAGCAAAAGCCGGAGAACCAGAATGGGGGAGTCCTTGGGGTAAAGGTCGTCCGGGCTGGCATACAGAATGTGTTGTTATGTCTCAAGATTTATTAGGTGAAAGTTTTGATATTCACGGCGGAGGTATGGATTTACAGTTTCCTCATCATGAAAACGAAATTGCTCAAGCTGAAGCTCTTTCGGGAAAACCGATGGTAAATTATTGGATGCATAATGGCTTTTTAAATATTAATGGTGAAAAAATGTCCAAAAGTCTTGATAACTTTTTTATCACAAGAGACATCCTTAAAGAATATGAGCCAGAGACAATAAGATTTTTCTTTCTTTCAAAACATTACCGTAGTCCAATTGATTTTAATGATGGTTTGATGGAAGAATCCAGAAACGCTATGGCTAATTTTTATAATTCTTTAACGAATATCTCTTTTTTGGATTTCTGGAAAGATGATATTGAATATTCTCCTGAAATCTTAGAATTTGAAAAGAAATTTAAAGATTCAATGAATGATGATTTTAATACTGCTAAAAGTATCGCTACTTTATTTGAATTGAATAAAATTATTAGAAATGAAAATAAGTATTCTCTAAAAATTAGAAAACAGGCAGCAATGATGATGACTAAATTAGGAAGAGTTTTGGGCTTTTTTGAGAATATTGATTCTCTAATTAAAGCCGAGACTGATCATTTATCAGGAGATTTAATAAATTTATTAATTGAATATCGTAATGATTTTAAGGTTGATAAGAACTGGAAGATGGCTGATAAAATACGTAATGATTTAAAAAAGATTGGAATTGAACTAATTGATAAGAAAGATGAAGTAGTCTGGAAGAAAATACTTTAAGTTTTTTTTCTTATATATCTCTTTGTTTTTTATACCTTTACAATTGTTTTATTTTTGCAATTTTGCCGGTTTTGGGTGTTTTAGAAAAAAGTGTTTGACATAAAAGAGTGGGTTTTCTGTTTTTTGTTTCGTATTTGAAAATGAATTGATTAATAGTTTGTTTTATTCATTAATTGTTAAGTTTAATTATTCTTTTTGGTAAAAAAGTTTGACAAGAAATAATGGATAAAATTTTTTGTGAACTCAATATGTTTTTCTTGCCGATGTAGCTCAATGGTAGAGCAGCTGATTTGTAATCAGCAGGTTGCGGGTTCGATTCCCATCATCGGCTCCATAACGGAGAGGTTCCCGAGTGGTCAAAGGGATCAGACTGTAAATCTGACGGCTCAGCCTTCGGAGGTTCAAATCCTCCCCTCTCCACCTAATTTAAGATTTTTAATGAGCGGGAATAGCTCAGCTGGCTAGAGCATCAGCCTTCCAAGCTGAGGGTCGCGGGTTCGAATCCCGTTTCCCGCTCCATTTTTTATAGAGTGGAAACGCTCATGTAGCTCAGACGGTAGAGCACATCCTTGGTAAGGATGAGGTCACCGGTTCAAGTCCGGTCATGAGCTTCATTAGGCGTTTGATGACACTACAAAAAAAAGCCTGGAGGAAAATATATGGCTAAACAAAAATTTGTAAGGACTAAACCGCATGTAAATATCGGTACTATTGGTCATGTCGATCATGGAAAGACCACTCTTACTGCGGCTATTACTCTTTATTTGAGTAAAAAAGGTGGTGCAGAATTTCAGTCTTTCGACAGTATTGACAATGCACCGGAAGAAAAAGAAAGAGGAATTACAATTGCAACTGCACATGTTGAATACGAAACAGAAAATCGTCATTATGCTCATGTTGACTGTCCAGGGCATGCTGATTATGTAAAAAACATGATTACCGGTGCTGCTCAAATGGACGGTGCAATTCTTGTTGTTAGTGCTGCTGACGGACCAATGCCTCAAACACGTGAACACATACTACTTGCTCGTCAAGTAGGCGTTCCTGCAATGGTTGTTTTCTTAAATAAATGTGATCTTGTTGATGATGAAGAATTACTTGAACTTGTTGAATTGGAAGTTAGAGACCTTTTAACTGAATATGGTTTCCCTGGAGACGATATTCCTGTTGTTTATGGTTCAGCACTTAAAGGTTTAAATGGCGATCCAGACGGAGAAGCGTCTCTTCAAAAATTAATGGATGAAGTTGATAGATATATTCCACTTCCTAAGAGAGATAAAGATCTTCCTTTCCTTTTACCAATTGAAGATGTCTTTTCAATTCCAGGACGCGGAACAGTTGCAACAGGTAGAGTTGAGCGTGGACAGGTTAAAGTTGGTGAAAAAGTAGAAAGAGTTGGAATTAGAGAAACTGTTACAACAACTTGTACTGGTGTTGAAATGTTCCGAAAAATTCTTGATTATGCTGAAGCAGGAGATAATATCGGTATTCTTCTTCGGGGTTTTGCGAAAACAGATGTTGAACGCGGAATGGTAATGGCTAAACCAAAATCTATCCTTCCTCATACAAAATTCAAAGGTGAAACCTATGTTTTAACAAAAGACGAAGGTGGCCGACATAAACCATTTTTTACTGGCTATAGACCACAATTTTATTTTAGAACAACAGATGTAACTGGTTCTTTAACTCTCCCTGAAGGTGTCGAAATGGTAATGCCAGGAGATAATGTAACTGTCAGTGTAGAACTTATCACTCCAATTGCAATGGACCAGGGACTTCGCTTTGCTATTCGTGAAGGTGGAAGAACAATTGGTGCCGGTGTTGTTGGAAGCTTAGAAGAAGGATAAAACATTATGAGAGAAACAATAACACTTGCATGTGAAGAATGTAAGCGTAGAAACTATACTACGACAAAAAATAAACGTAAACATCCTGGTAGAATTGAATTAAAGAAATATTGCAAATTCTGCAGGAAACATACGAATCATAAGCAAACGAGATAATTAATAAAGGACAGTAGTTCAATTGGTAGAGCACTGGTCTCCAAAACCAGGGGTTACGGGTTCGATTCCTGTCTGTCCTGCCACTATAAACAATGAAGAGGTCGTAGAGTAATCTGCGTCCTTTTCGTAATATTAAAGAAAGAGTAAAAAATGTTCAAGAAATCTATAGGTTTCCTAAAAAGCGTTTGGCAAGAATTACGTTTTGTAAGCTGGCCTTCTTATGTTGATTTAAAAGAAGGGACAGCCGTAATTATTGTTATGTCTTCAATTGTAGCTATATTTTTGTCAATAGTTGATGGTGTCTTCGGAGTAGCAATCCGCATGCTCTTCAAATGGATTTAGAAGATGAAATGGTATGTTGTTCATACTTATGCTTCACATGAATTTAAGATTAAAGAAGCAATTGAAAAAGGAAAAATTGACACTGAATTTGATGGAAAAATTGGACAAATTCTTGTTCCAACGCAAAAGACTTTTCACATAAAAGATGGAAAAAAAATAGAAAAAGAAAAAAAAGTATTCAATAGTTATATTATTGTTGAAGCTGAACTTACTTCTGAAGTTAATAATTTTATTAGAAGTATTTCTGGTGTTACTAATTTTCTTGGTACCGGTAAAAAAGCTATTCCTTTAGCTGAAAGTGAAGTAAATCGTTTACTTGGTATTTCTGAAAGAGATGGTTCTGATACTGCAACTTATGATTTTTTACCTGGAGACATGATTAAAATTAATGCTGGTCCATTTACTGACTTTAACGGAATAGTTCAGAAAGTAAATTTAGATCAAAAGAAAATCATAGTAGAAGTTACCGTATTTGGAAGAGTTACACCTGTAGAAGTCTTGATTGATCAAGTCGAAGTAATCCATTAACTCATAGAGGTATAAAATGGCTAAAAAGAAAGATGTAGTAACACAAGTTAAGCTACAATTACCAGCTGGAGCAGCAACACCGGCTCCACCAGTTGGGCCTGCATTAGGACAGGCAGGAATTAATATTGGTGAATTTTGTAGATTATTTAATGATAAAACAAAAGATACGCCAGGAATGATCTTTCCAGTTGTTATTTCCGTTTATAAAAATAAATCTTTTACATTTGAACTTAAAACTCCGCCAGCAGCTGTTCTTATCAAAAAAGAAGCAGGTCTGGCAAAAGGCAGTGGTGAACCTAACGTCAATAAAGTTGGGACAATTACTGAAGCTCAAGTAAAAAAGATTGCGGAATTAAAGATGAAAGATCTAAATGCATACGCTATAGAATCAGCTATGCGTATGATCGAAGGTACTGCACGAAGTATGGGTGTCATAGTTAAAGGTTAAAAACCTTTAATGGAACTTTGTGCAGGAGATTATATTCATAAGGAGTACCTATGAAAAGAAGTAAACGCTATGAAAAAGCGTCAGCATTAATCGATCGATTTAAAAGGTATTCTCTCGACGAAACTATTGATATTCTTAAACAGTTTCCAAAATCAAAATTTGACGAGACAGTCGAAGTCCATTTTAATTTGGGCGTAGATCCTCGTAAAGCTGATCAGCAAATAAGAAATTCTTTAATTCTTCCAAATGGAACAGGTAAAAAGGTAACTGTACTTGTTTTTGCAGAAGGAGATAAAGCTGAAGAAGCTAAAGCAGCAGGAGCTGATTTTGTAGGACTTAATGATTTAGTCCAAAAAATTAGTAAAGAAAGCTGGTTAGATTTTGATGTTGCAATTGCAACTCCTAATTTAATGGGAAAAATTGGAAGATTGGGAAGAGTATTAGGTCCGAGAGGTTTAATGCCTAATCCAAAAGTCGGTACGGTTACAATGGATGTTGCAAAAGCCGTCAAAGAGTCAAAATCAGGTAAGGTAACGTATCGTATTGATAAGTTTTCCAATTTACATGTTCCGTCCGGAAAATTAAGCTTTGATCATCAAAAACTGAAAGAAAACATCTTATCTATTGTTAGAGCAGTTTTGCGTGAGCGCCCTGCTGCCGTAAAAGGACAATATATCAAGAGTATTTCTGTAACCTCTACTATGAACCCCGGTATAAAATTGAATATATCATCGGTAGTCATAGAGGCTAAGAAGTAGGAGGATATATGGCACAGATTTATAAAATAGACAAGGTCGCAGAACTAAAAGAAAGACTTGATAAGGCAAAAGCAATTGTTTTGATTGACTATAAAGGAATCAATATTGAGGAAGTAGATAATCTTCGCGAAAGAATGAGAAATTCAGAAGTAGATTACTTTGTATCAAAAAACACCTTTATAAGAAAAGCCTTAAATGAATTAGGCATTAATGAATTAGATCAATATCTCAAAGGACCAACAGCTATTGCTGTTTGTAAAATTGATGAAGTATCTCCTGCAAGAGAGTTGGCTAAATTCGTTAAAGACGTTATGGAAGAAAAGGATTTCCCTAAATTCAAAATTGGATTAATTGATGGGGAAATAATGAACATTGATGAACTGAATAAATTAGCAAAACTTCCTTCAAGAGAAGAGCTCCTCGGAAGAGTTCTATCTGGATTTAATGCACCAATCACAGGATTTGTAGGTGTACTTAGCGGAATTATTCGTAAGTTTGTTTTTGTTGTTGACGCAATTGCCAAAGATAAGGCAGAACAAAACTAAAATTTATTATTAACCGATGGAGGAATCATGGCTGATAAAAAACAACAAGTAATTGATATAGTAAAAGAAATGACAGTTCTTGAACTATCAGAATTAGTAAAAGAAATGGAAGAAATATTTGGTGTCTCTGCTGCTGCTCCTGTAGCTGTAGTTGCTGGACCAGCTCAAGAAGCTGCTGAAGAAAAAACAGAATTTGATGTTATTCTCACCAGCATGGGAGCTAAAAAAATTCAAACAATTAAAATTGTTCGTACTATTACAAAATTAGGACTTAAAGAAGCAAAAGAGCTTGTAGATAATTGTCCTAAACCTGTAGTAGAAGCAGTATCTAAAGAAGAAGCAGAAAAAGTAAAAGCTCAAATAGAAGAAGCTGGCGCTACTGCAGAAATCAAATAGTTAAGATCTTTTTAAAAAGAGAAGTGGGATTGTAATTTCTACACCCACTTCTATTTTTATTTGTACTATAAAAGCATATTAATATAATGATAATTAAGAAATCTCATTTTCGATATTTATATCGGAAATGTTTTTTGGTGTATATTAAAGATATAATATAATTGTAATGTTACCAAATTGTTTCACAAAAATAAATTTTAAAATACTTTTAGTATTTTCTAACTATTTCATTAAAACATGTTTTGCGATATTAGAAAAGAATGTCAATAAAAAACTTATTTTTGTGGAAAAAATTTAAAAAGGAGTGACTGTTGGATAAAATTAAAAACTATTCTCGCATTCAGAAAAAATTTGTAGAATTGGGTCTTCCGGTCGTTGAAGTACCAAATTTGTTAGCGATGCAAGTGGAATCATTTGACAATTTTCTTCAGAGAGATATTCATCCGCAAAGAAGAGAGTTAAAGGGATTAGAAGCAGTTTTTCAGTCAATTTTTCCAGTAGAAGATGCTAAAGGATTATATTTACTTGAGTATCTTGATTTCTCAATATTAAAAGAAAAATATTCAACAGATGAATGTGTAGAAAGAAATCTTTCCTTTCAAGCCCCAATTAAAGCTCGAATGAAACTAACCGTCTATGATGAAGAGGTTTTTAAAGAAACCGGAGAAAAAGTAGTAAAAAAATTTATTGAACAAGATGTTTTTCTCGGTGAGATTCCCTTAGTAACTCGACAAGGGACATTTATCATTAATGGTGCAGAAAGAGTTATTATTAGTCAATTACATAGATCGCCAGGTGTTTTTTTTACAGAGGAAAAGCATCCAAGTGGAAAAATGGTTTATTCCGGAAAAGTTATTCCTTATAATGGTTCTTGGTTAGAATTCAGTTTAGATGTACATGATACGATGTATATTCATATAGACAAAAGAAGAAAATTACCAGTAACTGTTTTGCTAAGATGTATTGGTATTTCAACCGATGAAGAATTAAGAGAAACTTTTCTTAAATCAGAAGAAATATCAGTCAGAGAATCTCAAGGAAGATTCTTGTATAAAGAAGTTTACGATACAGAAAATGGTGAGGAAATTTACGCAGCTGGAACAGAAATCACAGAAGAAATTATTGAAGATTTAGTTGATTCAGAGATTAAAATTATTGAGGTTGTTTCCGAACAATCAGAAGTACATAGAAAAGCTTTAGAAAATACTATGGCTAAAGACACAACAAAAAATAAAGAGGAAGCACTAAAAAAAATCTATAATTTAATAAGACCGGGTGAAGATCCTACTATTGAGATTGCACAATCACTTGTCGATAGAATGTTTTTTAACCAATCAAGATATAATCTTGGAGAAGTTGGACGTTTTAAATTAAACCATAGATTAGGTGTAAATGTTGCAAAAGATAAATTCATTCTAACAAAAGAAGATTTTATTGCTATTGTAGAAAAATTAGTGGCAATATATAAAAGAGACGAAAGTGTAGATGATATTGACCATCTTTCAAATCGACGAATTAGAACAGTTGGTGAACTTCTTGTTGAAGAATACTCAAATGGTTTATCTCGTATTGTAAGAATTGCAGTAGAGAGAATGTCAATTTCTAATTCAGATGATGTTACTGTTCATGATCTTATCAATAGTAATGCACTTATTGCTGTGATACAATCCTTTTTCCTAACAGGTCAGCTCTCTCAGTTTATGGAGCAAACCAATCCTCTTGCCGCATTAACGCATAAAAGAAGATTATCTGCTTTAGGACCGGGTGGACTAACACGAGAAAGAGCTGGATTTGAAGTTCGTGATGTTCATTACTCGCATTATGGACGTATATGTCCAATCGAAACTCCTGAGGGTCCAAACATTGGTCTTATTGCATCACCAGCGATGTATTCAAGGGTAAATAGACTTGGTTTTTTAGAAACTCCATACATTAAGGTTGAAAACGGAAAAGTAATTAATCAGGTTGATTATCTTGATCCTGGTCAAGAAGAGAAATATACTGTAGCACAGGCTAATGTTACTATAAATAATGAGTTAAACTTAACTGACGAACTTGTTTTTGCTCGTAAAAAAGGAGATTTTAAGCAAGTACCACCGAGTGATATTCAATATCTTGAAGTTTCACCACAGCAAATTGTTTCTGTCTCTGCATGCCTTATTCCTTTCTTGGAACATGATGATGCAAACAGAGCTTTAATGGGTTGTAACATGCAACGTCAAGCTGTTCCTTTATTAAATCCGACATTTCCGATTATTGGAACTGGTATGGAAAAAATTGTAGCACGAGAAAGTGGAAATCTTGCATTAGCCCCATTTGATGGTATAGTTAAAAGAGTTACTTCAGCTTATATAGATATTCAAAGAAAAGGAACAGAAGATTTAACTTTGGAATTGAATGATCAAGATCGCGTTTATCTTAAAAAGTTTTCAAGAACTAATCAAGACACTTGTGTAAATCAAAGACCAATTGTTCAACAAGGCGATTCAGTAGTTAAGGGTCAAGTAATTAGCGATGGTCCTGGTATAGAAGGAGATAGATTAGCTCTTGGTCAGAATATGTTAGTAGCATTCATGCCTTGGTATGGATATAATTATGAAGATGCAATCATTCTTAGTGAAAGAGTTGCACGTGATGATATTCTTACTTCAATTTATATTGAAGAACAAGAAGTAATGGTAAGAAATGTAAAAAATGGAAAAGAGGAATTGGCTTATGATATTCCAAATGTTCCAATCCAAGCTTTAAGAAATCTCGATAAAACAGGTATTATTCGTGTAGGTTCAGTTATTAAATCAGGTGATATTGTTGTTGGGAAAATTACCCCAAAAAGTGTTGATATTGATCCTTCACCTGAAGAAAATTTAATGAGAGCCTTATTTGGAGACAGAGCAGGTGATTTTACAAATACTTCATTAAAAGCAAAACCCGGTATGGAAGGTGTTGTTATTGATGTGAAAGTTTTCTCACGTTTAGAAGATATTCACGATTATGAAGAAGAGAAAAAAGAAAATCTCAATAAAATAAAGAATGAACATTCTGAACGTAAAAAAAGGGTTGAAGATTTTTTAAAGAGAAAACTATCGAGAATGTTAATTGGGGAAGTTGCTAAAAATATCTCTGATAAAAAAACGAATATGTTCTTTATTCCTGCCGGGAAAAAAATCACAAGAGATGATGTATTGAAAATTAATTTTAAAAAATTAAATCTTAATTATGAACTTATTAATGATGAAGAAAAAAACCAAAAAATATATAATGAGATTATTTTAAAAGCAAAAGCTGCAAGTGAAGAAAATGATAATATCAGAAAAAAAGAGCGAGATAGACTGAAACATGGAGATGAGCTGCCTTATGGTGTCAGGAAAATGGTTAAAGTTTATATTGCTAAAAAAAGAAAAATTCAAGTTGGCGATAAGATGGCTGGACGACATGGAAACAAAGGAGTCATCTCCCTAATTAGTCCTATTGAAGATATGCCATTTTTAGATGATGGAACATCGGTAGATATTATTTTAAATCCGCTTGGCGTTCCTTCACGTATGAATATCGGACAGATTTTGGAAACTCATCTTGGTATGGCTGCAAGAATTCTTGGCTTTAAAGTTGAAACTCCTGTTTTCGATGGTGCAAAATTAGAAGATATTGAGACCGAAATGAAAGCTGCTAAACTTGATCTTGATGGAAAACATGTTCTTTATGATGGTAAAACGGGAGAAGCTTTCAAAGAAAGAGTTACAGTCGGTATTATATATATGCTGAAACTTAATCACTTGGTTGCGGATAAAATGCATGCCAGATCAACCGGTCCTTATTCGCTTATTACGCAGCAACCTCTCGGAGGTAAAGCTCAACATGGGGGACAACGACTCGGAGAAATGGAAGTTTGGGCTCTTGAAGCTTACGGTGCTTCAAGATTACTCGAAGAAATGCTTACAATTAAATCTGATGATGTTGATGGTAGAACGAATTCTTACAAAGCAATTACGAGTGGGCAAAATCCACCAGCTCCGGGAATTCCGGAATCATTTAACGTATTGGTTAGTGAATTGAAGTCATTATGTTTTGATATTGACTTCCTTGCTGATAAAGATTTAGAAGGAGGTTACTAAGTGATACGAGAAATTAAGAGAGAGAAAAAAATAGCGAAATTTGATAATGTGCGTATCAGAATCGCATCTCCTGATTCAATTCGCGAATGGTCTTACGGAGAAGTAATCAAACCTGATACTTTGAATTATAGAACTTTGAAGCCTGAAAAAGAGGGTTTATTCTGTGAAAGAATTTTTGGACCGGAGAAAGATTACGAATGTAGTTGTGGTAAATACAAGAAAAAAAGATTTGCCAACACTATTTGTGATCGTTGCGGAGTTGAAGTAACATCATCAAGAGTCCGAAGAAGTAGAATGGGACACATTGAACTTGCTGTTCCAGTAGCTCATATTTGGTTTGTGAAAAGTGCTCCAAGTAAAATAGGAACTCTTCTCGATTTAACAATTAGGAAACTTGAAAGAATTTTGTATTATGAATCATATATTGTTATTGCTCCAGGTGAAAGTGATTATGAAAAAATGGATTTAATTGATACTGATGAATATTATGATATTAGAGATAAAGTAAGTTCTGATTTTATAGCAATGATGGGTGCGGAAGCAATAAAAATTCTTTTGGAAAAAATGGATCTTGAAGCTGAATCTATGAATCTTCGTGCGAGGATTAAAATGGAAACTTCAACCATAAAAAAACAAAAATCAATAAAAAAATTAAAAATTGTTGATGCTTTTAGAAAATCGGGGAATAAACCAGATTGGATGGTTTTGGAAGTATTACCTGTTTTACCACCTACTTTGAGACCTTTGGTTCCTTTAGAAGGTGGAAGATTTGCAACTGCAGATTTTAATGATTTATACAGAAGAGTAATTACTCGTAATAATAGATTGAAACAATTACTGGAAATCAGAGCACCTGAAGTTATTCTAAGAAATGAAAAAAGAATGCTTCAAGAATCTGTTGATGCGTTACTTGATAATTCAAGAAAAACACGTCCAGTAAAAGGTCGAGGCAATAGAGCATTAAAATCTCTTACCGATCAACTTAAAGGTAAAACTGGACGTTTCCGTCAAAATCTTCTTGGTAAACGCGTTGATTATTCAGGTCGTTCTGTAATTACTGTCGGTCCAAGTTTAAAACTTTGGCAATGCGGATTACCTAAAGATATGGCTGTTGAGTTATTTAAGCCATTTCTAATTGAAAGATTAGAAAGATATGGTGATGCTGAGAAAACTAAATCAGCAAAAAAACTTGTTGATAAGAAACAACCTAAAATATGGAAAATATTAGAAGAAGTAATTCAAGATTATCCTATTCTTCTCAATAGAGCTCCAACTCTTCATAAACTTGGAATTCAAGCATTTATGCCTGTACTAACTGAAGGAAAAGCTATAGAATTAAATCCTTTGGTTTGTAAACCATTCAATGCAGATTTTGATGGTGATCAGATGGCATGTTATGTTCCATTAACTCAAGAAGCAAGAATGGAAGCACGTGTTTTAATGCTTTCTTCAAGAAATCTTATGTTACCGGCAAGTGGAAGATTGGCAATGGAACCAAATCAAGATATCGTACTTGGTTGTTACTATACAACTGTAGAACGTTTTGAGAAACCAAATGATGAAGAAGTAAAAAAGTTGAAATGTTTTGGTTCAACTAACGAATTAATAATGGCTTATGATTCTGAAGAGATGAAACATAATAGAAAAGGTGATTTTATTGATGGAAGATCACTTGATTTACATACTTGGATTAAAATTCTAATTAAAGGAGAAATTCTTGTAACAACAGTTGGAAGAGTTCTTTTTAATCAAATTTTCCCAGATAAAATACCTTTCCAAAATTATACATTCGATAAAGGAAAATTGAAAGATATAGCGATGGTTTGCTATAATACAGTTGGACAAAGTGAAACTGTTATAATGCTTGATAATCTAAAAGATATTGGGTTCAAATATGCAACTAGAGCTGGAATTACTTTTAGTTTTGCTGATATTATTATTCCTGATGATAAAGGTGAAATTCTGGAACGAGCTGAAAATGAAGTTAAAGAAATTATTGATAGCTATCTAAGTGGTGGTATTACCGAAACTGAACGCTACAATAGAGTTGTAGATAAATGGAAAATTGCAACTGAAAGAGTAACAGATTCTCTTATGAAAAAATTGGTGAAAGACCAAGATGGGTTTAATTCTATTCATATTATGTCTGTTTCTGGTGCTCGTGGTAGTAAGGACCAAATTAAACAACTTGGGGCAATGCGTGGTTTGATGGATAAGCCGTCAAAAGGTAAATCAGCTATTGCAGAAGTAATTGATACTCCAATTAAAGCTAATTTTAAAGAAGGATTGTCTGTACTTGAATACTTTATTTCCACTCATGGTGCTCGTAAAGGTCTTGCTGATACCGCATTGAAAACCGCTGATGCAGGTTATCTTACACGTAGATTAGTTGACGTTGCCCAGAATGCAATAATAAATGAAGAAGATTGTGGTACAATTGAAGGTATTTATGTCTCAGCTTTAAAAGAAGGTAGAGAAATCGTTGAATCTCTTTCTGAAAGAATCAAAGGTAGAACAGCTTGTGAAGACATTGTTGACCCTATTTCTAATACTATTCTTGTAAAAGCAGATCATGAAATTGACGATGTTGCCGCAAAAATAATTCAAGATCATGGAATTGTTAAGGTTAAGATTCGTTCCGTTCTTACTTGCGAAGCTAAAAAAGGTATTTGTGGAAAATGTTATGGCCGAAATCTTGGAACAGGTAAGCATGTTACAATTGGTGAACCTGTCGGTGTTATTGCTGCTCAAAGTATTGGAGAACCTGGTACTCAATTGACACTTCGTACTTTCCATATTGGTGGTACAGCAAGTACAGATGTTGATATTGCGGAAGTAAGTGCAAGTTTTGACGGAATAATTAAATTTGAAAAAATGAATACTGTTACGAATCGAACAAATGAGACTATTGCAATTTGTCATAATGGTGTTATTAAAATTTTAGATGAGAAAGATCCTTCACTTATTTTGGAAACTTTAAACGTAGAATATGCCTCTACTATTCTTATCAAAGATGGGGAAAAAATAGTAAAAGATACAAAATTATTTATGTGGGATCATTACAATAACCCTCTTCTTTCTACAACTCAAGGTAAAGTTGTTTTTGATATGTTTGTTAAAGATGTTACTTATAAAGAAGAATTTAATGACCTAACCGGATTACGTGAAATTACGATTATTGAGTCAAAACAACGTGGTGCACAGGCTCAAATTATAATAATCTCAGATGATGGACATGAAGAGCAAGTTCCATTACCAACAGGACTTTATGTGGAAGTTGAAGATGGCGTTTATGTTTATCCTGGAGAGATACTTGGGAAATCCTCAAGAATGACCATTAAACAAAGTGATATTACCGGTGGGCTTCCAAGAGTGCAGGATTTATTTGAAGCTAGAATTCCAAAGGAAAAAGCTATCGTTTCAAATATCTCGGGTGTTATCTCTATCGGAGATTTTACAAAATATGGACGTAATATTTATGTAAAACCTAAAACTGGATTAGAAGAAAAATATGTAGTTCCACCAGGAAAAAGAATCATCGTACATCAGGGTGATATTGTAGAAAATGGTGATGCTCTTTCTGATGGTACTCTTGACCCACATGATATTCTACGTGCAAAAGGTATAAAAGCTGCTCAAACTCTTATACTTAATGAAATTCAAGAAATCTATAGAAAACAGGGTGTTAAGATTGATGATAAGCATATTGGGGTTATTATTAGACAGATGTTACGAAAAGTAAAAATTGTCGATCCAGGTCTTTCTCTATTCTTAGAAGGAGAAGTTATTGATAAGAATGTAGTTTTAGAGGAAAACATAAGAATTGAAAGTGAAGGTGGTGAAAAAGCTACTTTTAACCAATTATTACTCGGTATTACAAAAGCTTCTTTACTTACTGAGAGCTGGTTGTCTGCTGCTTCTTTCCAAGAAACAACTAAGGTCTTGACACAAGCAGCTATCGAAGGAAAAGTGGATCGGCTTGAAGGATTAAAAGAAAGCATTATCCTCGGACATAGAATTCCGGTAGGAACCGGAGCAAAATTCTTTAATAAAAAATTAAAAGATAAAGAAAGTGAAGGAAAGACAGTGAAGGAACTGGTAGATATCTTCGCTTTCAAAAATGATACTGTCGAAAACGAGAGTATTAGTGATCTTTTTGATTAGTAAATAAATAAGGAAAAGGAGTTTAACTGTGCCAACAATAAATCAGTTAGTACGAAAAGGTCGTAAAGAGATCAAGAAAAAGAAAAAAAACAGAGCACTGGGTTCATGTCCTCAAAGACGTGGTGTCTGTACTAGAGTTTATACTACAACCCCAAAAAAACCTAACTCTGCTCTTCGTAAAGTAGCAAGAGTAAGATTGACAAATGGTTTTGAAGTAACTGTTTATATTCCTGGTGAAGGACATAATCTTCAGGAACATTCAATTGTTTTAGTTCGTGGTGGTAGAGTAAAAGACCTTCCGGGTGTACGTTATCATATCGTACGTGGAGCACTTGATACAAGTGGTGTTGAAGGAAGAACTAATTCTCGTTCTAAATATGGAACGAAAAGACCAAAAAAATAAGGGAGAATACTAATGCCAAGAAGACGTAAAGCTGCGGAAAGAGAGATTCTTCCGGATCCAAAGTATAAAAGTAAAGTTTTAAGTACTTTCATTAATTGTGTAATGAAAAGAGGAAAAAAGAGTATAGCTGAAAAAATAGTTTACGGTGCTCTCGATATCGTTGCAGAAAAAACAAAAAAAGATCCAATGGAAATTTTTGTTGGTGCGATTACAAATGTTAAACCTCTCGTTAGAGTTCTTTCTAAACGTGTTGGTGGTTCAAATTATCAAATTCCTGTTGAAGTTCCACCAAAAATTGCTCAGGCTCTCGGTTTCAGATGGATTATTGCTTATGCAAGAAAACGCTCTGAAAAAAGTATGAAGCAAAGATTAGGTTTAGAACTTATTGCTGCTTATAAAAAAGAAGGGGCAAGTATTAAGAAAAAAGAGGATACTCATAAAATGGCGGAAGCTAATAAAGCTTTTGCTCATTTAAAATGGTAACCTAAAATATTATAGAGGTGAAATGTCTTTTAGTGAATTGACTTCAATAAGAAATATTGGAATCATGGCACACATTGACGCCGGTAAAACTACGACAACCGAAAGGATGTTGTACTATACCGGCTTTCTTCATAGAATGGGTGAAGTACATGATGGCAATGCGTTCATGGATTGGATGGAACAAGAAAAGGAACGCGGGATTACCATAACTTCTGCTGTGACTACATGTTTCTGGAAAAAGAAACAAATAAATATTATTGATACTCCAGGTCATGTTGATTTTACTGCGGAAGTAGAAAGATCATTGCGTGTACTTGATGGAGCTGTAGGGATTTTTTGTGCAGTAGGTGGGGTGGAAGCACAATCAGAAACAGTTTGGCTACAAGCAGACAGATACAAAATCCCCCGAATTGCCTATGTAAATAAAATTGATCGTCTCGGTGCTGATTTTGAAAATGTGGTAGAAATGATTCAAGACAGATTATCTTCATATGCTACACCTATTCAATTACCGATTGGAGCTGAAGATAAATTTACTGGCATTATAGATTTAATCAAAATGAAAGCATATTATTACGATCCAGAAACTCTTGGATTGAATTTTCATGAGGAGAATATCCCTGACGATTATCTTGATATTTCTGAACATTATCGCGATTTACTGATGGAACTTCTAACTGAAAATGATGATCTTTTTTTGGAAAAGTATCTTGAAAATGAAGAAATAACCGAAGAATTTCTGATCAATTCTATTAGAAAATCGACCATTAATTCTAAAATTATTCCAATCTTATGTGGTTCTTCCTTAAAAAATACTGGAGTCCAATTACTTCTTGATGCTATTATTGAATATTTACCATCACCTCTTGAAGTCGATCCAGCTATTGGATTGGATAAGGATAAAAAAGAACTATTAATTAAACCAGATATTAATGAACCATTTGCTGCCTTAATTTTCAAAGTTCAAGTTGATAAATATGTTGGAAAACTGATGTTCATTAGAGTTTATTCCGGTAGCCTAAAAAAAGGTGAAATAATTTATAATCAAAGTAATGGGAAAAAAGAGAGAATTAGCCGCATAATCCAGTTACATTCAAATAAAAAAAAGGATATTGATGTGTTACATGCAGGTGATATAGCCGCAATTGTAGGACCAAAATTCACTTCTACGGGAGACACTATTTGTGGTGCTGGATTCAATGTCCTACTTTCAAATATTACATTTCCGCAAGGTGTAATTTCCATTGCAATTGAAGCTAAAACCAAAGCAGATCAGGATAAACTATCAGACGGTTTGAGGAAAATGGAAGAAGAAGATCCTACGTTTAGAGTTTATGTGCAAAAAGATACTGGACAAACGTTAATTTCTGGTATGGGTGAATTACATCTTGAAATCATAATTGACCGACTTAGACGTGAATATAATGTGAAAGCAAATATTGGAGATCCACAAGTTGCTTATAAAGAAACAATTACTGTTGAATCAGAAGTAACAGGAGAATTTATTCGTGAAATGAATGGCAAAGGACATTACGGAATCGTGAAGTTCAAATTATCACCTATTATTACTAATGATGACAGTGCTAATGTTTTTATCAATTCTATATCGGAGGACACAATTCCAAAAGAATTTTGGGATGCAATTGAAGATGGTGCTATCAATGCATGTATGGATGGGCCATTAATGAGTAGTCCGGTGGAAAGAGTAAAAATAGAATTAATTGATGGCGATTTTAATGAAGTAGATTCCAGTGAAACTGCTTTTAGAATAGCGTCTTCAATGGCAATGAGTAAAGGTTTACTCCAATGTTCTCCGGTGTTGATGGAACCAGTAATGAAAGTTACTGTAATCTCTCCGGAAGAATTTATTGGTGATATAATTGGAGATATTAATTCTAAAAGAGGTAAAGTCGATATTATAAGAGAGCAACTTGGAAAAAAAGAAATTGTTGCAGAAATTCCCATGAATTCTCTCTTTGGTTATTCTACAAAATTGCGTTCAATTTCTCAAGGTAGAGCCATTTATACGATGGAATTTGGGAAATATAGAATAGTACCGAAAAATGTTCAAAAAGAGATTTTAAAAAAACTCAGAGGCTATTAATTTTTTTAGTATATAATTTAAGAGAGCAAATTTAGCTCTCTTTTTTATATAAGTCGCTGTTACGAAATAAATTTACAAATAGGCAAAAAATTAAGTAATTATTCAAAATATTAAAATTGAGAATATCTCGGTATTTAAGATTTTAACAACGCAGAAAAAATTCATAATTCAAACTTAATTTGGATAAGTTTTTTTTACAACTCCTAAATTTTGGAGGATAACAATTGCCAGAAAATAAAAAAGTAGATTGGGCTGAAGGTAAATGGAAAGAACACTTAATTGAAGCAAGAAAATATCTTTGGAGAGAAGATTCAGTTGAAATGTTTGCAAAATGGTTGCCTTTAAAACAAGGTATGAGAATGGTTGATGTTGGTTGTGGTTTAGGTTATAATGGCTGGACTTATGCAAAGTATTTTCTATCGGGAGGCTCATATTTTGGTATAGATATTTCAGAGAAACTAATTAAAGAAGCTCTTGAAAATTCTCATAATTGGTCGAATGGAGAAAAAGTTGATTTCCAAGTAGGTAATGTTTACGATTTACCATACGAAAACAATTTCGCAGATATAACAATTTGTCAAACTTTGTTAATGCATTTGGAACATCCGGAAAAAGCTCTTACTGAAATGAAGCGAGTTACAAAATTAGGAGGCTTAATTGTCTGCGTAGAACCTGATAATTTATCAAGTTCATTGCGAGTTGGATACTCATCATTACCTGAAATTTCTATAGAGGAAAGATTATTACTTCATAAAGTCAAACTGACAGTATGTGAAGGTAAAAAGAAACTTGGTTATGGAGATTCTGCAATTGGCATCAAGATTCCTAAACTTATGCAAGATGTTGGACTGGAAGGAATTGAAATGAGGAACAATGATATTTGCCATCTAATTCAATATCCTTATGAAACAGAAAAGCAGAAACAGAATTTGGAAATGATTAAAAAACAGAATGAAAAAACTGAAAAAGCAGATTATTCTAATACAAAAAAAATGTTTCTCGCTGGTGGAGGAACAGAATATATGTTCAGAAAATATAAAAAAATTGTATTAAATTATAGTTCAAAAATGAAAAAAATTATAAAAGAACAATTAGAATCCGATTCATTTTTTAGTTGTTACGGTGGAAGTAATTTTTTCATTATTAGAGGGAAAAAAAGCTAATGGGAAAAAAACTTTTATTAGTATTTTTTGCTTTGTTATCAATGTTCTTCTGGGGATCAAGTTTTGTTTGGTTTAAGGAAGTTTTTGTTTTCTATAAACCAATTACGGTGACTATTTTTCGTTTATTCCTTTCATATTTCTTATTATTGATTTGGGCAAAACTGGCAAACAAGTATGAAAAAATACAAAAAGAAGATCTGAAAACGATTATGCTTCTTGCGTTTGTTGAACCATTTTGTTATTTTCTTGGTGAAGGTTTTGGAATGCAATTTATAAGTGCAACTTTGGCATCTATAATCGTTTCAACAATTCCACTTATCACTCCATTTTTGGCATACTTTCTACTAAAAGAAAAAATTTCTATTTGGACAATTTTTGGTTTAATTATTTCATTTATCGGAGTTGTGATAATTGTAAGTCAAGATGATATTGGTTCTATTTCATTTTTAGGCATTGGCTTAATGTTTTTTGCAGTATTTGCCGGAACAATGTATGGAATCTTCCTCAAAAAAATTGTCCACAAATACTCTGCAATAACAATTGTTCGTTATCAAAATTTTTTAGCATCACTTTATTTTTTACCTTTATTTTTATCATTAGAATTCAAACATTTTATTTCTGTCCCAATAACGTGGCAAGCTGTTGAACCGATAATTAAATTATCAATTTTTGGATCAACATTAGCATTTATTTTGTTTACTCAAGTTATTCGTAATATGGGATTATCAATTGCGACTCTTTATACAAATTTCATACCGGTTTTTACCACAATAGTAGCATATTTTGTTCTTGGAGAGGAAATTACAATTAGAAAAGTTACAGGAATTTCTATTGTAATTTTGGGTCTAATTACTTCACAAACGCACACATATTTCAAGATTAGAAGAATGGAATATTGATATTAAACAACATTTATTAAGCGAAAACAAGGAAATAATATGAAGCAGATATTTTTAATTTTATTATTAAGTTTTTTAATTTTTTTGAATGCAAAAGTATATGAGAATTTATCTTATGATGAAATAATTGAAATCAGTAAAACTGACTCTTTACATACTGAGGAAATTAATAATGTAATTGTTAAAAAATTTCCTTCATCTGAAAAAACTTGGAATCTTTCTCAAAATGAATTTTATGATCGCCTATATCCTATTTGGAGGAATACACACAAACAAATTCCACTTCTTGATTCACTTTTGACAAAATATTCATCTACTACATTTAAAAGAACAATTTATCTTTACCAACTTTATAATTTGAACAAGACAAAATCAGAAGATTCATTGAGGATAATGTTAAATTCTTACCGGAAAGATTTCCCTAAAGATTATCAAAGTTTTTACCTTTCTGCTAAATATTCTAATGAAGATAATTTGGTCTTAGAATCATATCTACAAACTGCTTTGGAATTAGCAAAATCTGATTGGAAACCGGAATTTTACCCGAAAGAACAATGGCTTTTGGAACATCGTGCAGCATCAAAAAAATGTACTGAACTCCTATCAAAAATATTGATGGAGCGAGATGCAAATCAAGAAGCAATTAAATTAATTGAGAAAGAATTATCTGCAAAAAAATTAGGTGTAAATGATGAAGAAACCTATATCGGCTGCTATTATCAAAAAGCAAAAGGATTACAAGCTTTGGGAGAAATTGACAAAGCAATTGATGCCTGTATAAATGCTTTAATAGAAGGAGATTCTCGAAATAGATATATTTTAGAAGCTGATTCTCTTTTGCACAAATTATTAGAAATAAAAAATTTAGATGATACAGAAATAATGGATTTCGTAAGAAACAAAAAAAAATATAATGGACCTGTTTTTAAAGATGTTACAAATGAAATGGGATTATCCAAAGTAATTGCCGGACGAGTTGCTTGGGGTGATTATGATAATGATGGATTTGATGACCTTTTACTAAACGGTTCAAGATTATTTCATAATGAAAATGGTAAGAATTTCCTTGAAGTTACAAACTCAGTTTTTAAAGATTCTTTACGTGGAAATGGAGCAATTTGGGCTGATATGAATAACGACGGTTTGTTAGATATAGTTACTAAAGATCCTGAAACTTTGTGGCTACAAGAAAATTCCAAATTCAAAAAACAATCAGATTCAATTATAGATAATGGCATCAGCACCGAAGGAATGGGAATTGCAGATTTAGATGGAGATGATTTTTTGGATATATATTATG
>JAOZMQ010000417.1 GCA_029934195.1 Candidatus Cloacimonadota bacterium
CTTGCAATCAAGTGTCGTGATTTTGTCATTCAATTACAATTTCATCAACAAACATCCACGCACTTTTCCCAGCACCTTTATGCCATTTTGGACAATAAATCACACTGTTACCTTTTATTTTTATATAACGAGCTTGAATATTATTAAAATTAAATTTAAAATTTTCAATAATTGTTCCACCGGATTTATGAGATTTTTTTTTATTTTTTCGAGAAATTCTTTTATATGCTTTTCCATTGTTTGATGTAAATATCTCGACAGAATTGGGTAAAAAAATCCAAGAGCTTTTGTTTTGCAAGAAACCTATGGAAATGGAACTAATAGTTCTTTTTTTCTCAAGATCAATTATTGCTTCAAGATTTTGTCCATTGAATCCTTGCCATTTGGAATCTCTGAAATTCTTCGAACCTTTTATTCCATCAATTAAAGCATATTTACCACCATCATTATATGGCTTATTGGGATGATTTTTTATGCTGATTTTTTTGGCAACTCCAAGATGAACATTGAATTCTTTTTCTGTATAAGCAATTATTTGGTTTTCTTTGAAAATAGCTACTTTTAGAAAGGAAGATTTTTCTATCACAATAGATTTTTTATAAATTTTTGACTCAATCGTTGGAGATTCTCCATCTAAAGAATAATGGATTTTAGCATTTGGGATCGTTGTTTTAATCTCAACTTCCACTTGTTTTTTTACTTTATTAATAGAATCATTTATTGTAAGGTTTGGATATACTTCAAGCTTGTCAAACCAGGCAGAGCCATGACCAATCAATTCTATTCGAGGATTAATTTTAGTAAGTTTACCATCAGTTTCAGATGTAATAACCGAAAAAGAATATTCCTTCCAATCACCGGAAATATCGAAATATTTCTTATGCTTCCTCCCAAGTTCTAACTTAAAATTAAAAGGTTCCTCAGTAAATTTTCTCCTAAAAATAAAATCAATTATTCTTTGAAAAAAATTTCGTTTAATTATTGGTTTAGCAATTCTAAAGTTCTCTTTACCAAAAACTGAAATAGTATAAGATTGATTTTTCTCTAAACTTATAGGCCAAAAAGAAAGTAAAGTTCCTTTACCAAAAGTCGGAGTTGTTAAGCGTAAAGAGTTATTACCTTCATAGCTAATTCTGCTATCAATAAAATAGGTTGAACCTTTATCACTTCCTGCATAAGCATAGCAATATGGAGGAACTCCCGGAGCATATTGTTTCTCAAAATTAGAATCAAAAACTAAATTTTCCTCATTAAAATTATCCGTTTTTTTATGAGTTTTATTATTTTGTGCAACCAATTTATATGCTCGTGTTCCAAGAGCATCAATGATGTCTGTAAAAGAATTTTCCTTTGACTTGATGTTACGATTTTCAAACAAAACTTCTATATTACCACTATCAGATACCGATTCAAATGTGACATTAAATTCACAAGGTTGATTTTTTTCATTGGCAATAAGAATAATCGTTTCATCTCCTTTTTTCCAAGCATTGATTTGTAAATCATCTAATGAAACTGAAACTTTTGGCTGAGAATCATAATCCAAAAGGAAAGGTGTTAATTGAGCAATTTCCAAGGAAATCATACCGCATTCTGCCCAAGTTGATGTTGATTTTGGAAATCCATTTAATCCTTTTCTTATAAAATATTGAATACCAGTAGCATTGTTAATTATCGATAAATAGGTCATTACTCGCAATTCTTGCTGTGTAGGTTCACGCATCCACCATTCGTTTCCACCAAATGCTTGAGGAACAATCCATATTGGTTTTTCATACTCAAATTCTTTATAAAGATTTTCAGTAATTGCGGTGACATCTGCAACATTACTGTGTGGAATTGGATAAGGATCTGCCATCACAATGTCCATTGCAGCAACATATTTTTTTGCTTTTTTGGGACGCATAAATACAATTGTAATTGGGTGATATGGGTCAATTTCCTTAATAATTTCATAATATTTAACAAGTAAATCTGATGAAGTTCCGGCATAAGCCGGTTCATCACTTATATACCAACCGAGAAGAGCAGGATGGTTTTTGAATGCAAGAATTTCTTTTTTTAGTAATTCTATTCTTTGTTCTTCTGTAATTTTTTTTAATAAACCAGAGCCAACTCCGCCACCTCCGGAAACTGAGCAAAGATTGAAATGAACCTTCATTCCCAATTCTCTGCACCTATCCATATAAGCTTTCCGCTCCTCAAATTTAGAATCAATTATTTTTTGGTAAGGAGAAATTAGATTAAAACCTTTTACTACTTCCTCTGCCGGTAAACCTTTTTGTACAGGAGAATAACAATAAAATCCAAAAGGGAAATACGGAAGACCATCAACAAATAACCCGCCAGTTTCGTTATTAATTTTAACCTCATTATCTTGAGATTCAAGTTTTACTAATGGAAATTCTATTGTTTTTATTAATTTTTCTTTCCGAAATATTTCAGCATCAATAAGCGATTTACCAATTTCAAATTTGTTTAGAATCAGTAAAATTTCTCCTGTTTCAGAAGTTATTTTCTTTTCTGCAAGAACTATTTCATCCATTTTTAGTTGGATAAAACTCTCTGCTGATAGATTTTTAATCATTATCGTAGCTATGGATTCATCTGTATAATAATTGAATTGAGAAAATATTTTAATCGGTTTCGCAAATAGTATTGAACTTAATAATAAAAATATTAATTGAATAGAAATTCTCTTTTTCATTTTTCCCCCAAATTTTATTAACATGACGACAAAATATATAATTTTGCGGTCAAGTAATAAATGATTTTTTTTTCACTTTCGTTGTTCTAACCCTCTGAACACCTGATCTGAATAATTTTAATTTGCCCAATTAATGAGTCTGTTGAGTTAATCTAAGTCTAATTTTCCAATATTATAAGAATAGTTCTCATTTTTTTATTACACACCGCAGTCGAAAAGATTCAATTTTTTACAATTGAACTTTTAGTTGAATTTCCGGAATAATGTTTTCTGCATGTTTTTCTGCTTCGTCTTTTCTAAGTTTTGTTTTTTTGTCGCTACTCTGTAGCTTAGTTCTCTTTTTCTCTTTACCCAAAGCTAACGCT